>JAFOFP010000108.1 GCA_017387285.1 Lachnospiraceae bacterium | reverse complement strand
TTCCCTTCTTTCCGAATTTATCTAGCCACATTATATCTGCAGTGTCTCTCATTTTCCACAGACAATCTAATCAACTTGGACAAAACGAACATGAAAATACATTGCATTTACCCGTTTATTATGCTACATTTTTAAAGGGAGGTGATGATTTTGTCCCGAATTACCCAAATCACAAATCAGGAATTATTTATCAGCAACATTTTATCGGTTGTACAAAAACAATACACTAAGGAGAATGTTATCGAGACCACGCGAAAAGAGGATTTATTGGTCTGTGTCCTGTCCGGAAAATCCCTCTATCATTTTGATAAAGAGCAAATAGCGTTGTCGACGGGCGATGTGATTTTTCTCCCAAACAAGTGTCACTACCGCCGGGAGATCCTAAGTGAGTCTTATCGGACCGTCCTGGTGTATTTTAACTTTACGAAAACGCCTGATTTCTCATTGATCCCCAGTGTGTTCCCTGCCATCCAAAACATAGATGCGGACTCGAAAATTATCAGCTGAATTCCCTGGCAGCGCAGGCAGACATGAGTGAGGTCCATTTTCGCCGATGTTTTAAAGAAATATATCATGTATCTCCACAGCAATATTTGATGGAGCTTCGACTGACAAACGCCAAGGAGCTGCTTCGTTATGACACCACTCCCATTGCCGAAATTGCCCAACAGTCAGGCTTTGCGGATCCATGTTATTTCAGTCGTTTATTCAAACACAAAACCGATTATACTCCGTCTCAATACCGTAAATTGTTCGGCGCACAACCATTTTAAATTACCCTAAGGAGGTTTTTCATGAAAGTCTGTCTTATTCAGCCACCCTATTATACCGACTATTCCCGCTCCGAGGAGTGCTTCCGGTTTGAGCTAAATGCACTGGATGCCTGCACCGATGATCTGGATCTGATCATCATGCCGGAGTCCTGTGATATCCCTTGTCTGGCTCACTCCCGCGAAGAAAACAATGCCAGCGTTGCCCGCTATAACCGCATCCTTCTGGACAAGGTTTCCGAGACGGCCCGTCGCTGTCATGCCATGGTTTTTGTCAATGCCCGCTCCTTCCATGAAAGCGGAGTTCGAAACACTACCTACGCATTTGATCGGAATGGTCAGATCGCAGGACAGTATTTTAAGCAGCATCTGACCCCCGGCGAGGTGACCAAGCTCCGGCTGGACAGCGACTATAGTTTCGAGCACAGTGAGCCCACCGTCATCGAGATGGAGGGACTTCGCTTCGGTTTCCTTGTATGCTACGACTTTTACTTTTATGAGGCCTTTGCCAACATGGCCAGACAAAATCTGGATATCATCATTGGCTGCTCTCATCAGCGCAGCGATACCCATCTGTCCCTGGAGATTATGTCCCAGTTCCTCGCCTACAACACCAACGCCTATGTGATCCGCTCATCCGTTTCCATGGATGAGCAGTCAACCATCGGCGGAGGCTCTATGGTGGTAGCTCCCACGGGAGAAGTCCTCACCAACATGGGAAGCCGCATAGGCATGGAAATCATCGACATTGATCCAAACGCCAAGTATTATAAACCGGCCGGTTTTGGCAATCCTCCTTCTGCTCATTACGAGTATATCGAAAAAGGCCGCCGCCCCTGGAAATACCGTCCCGGTGGAAGTGCTATCTCCCGTCACGATGAGATCATGCCCTATCCCCGTATCTGTGCGCACCGCGGTTTCAATACCATCGCCCCGGAAAACAGTCTCCCTGCTTTCGGTGCAGCGGTAGCCATGGGCGCCGATGAAATTGAGTTTGATCTTTGGTTTACGAAGGACGGCGAAGTGGTCTCCATGCACGACAGCACGCTGGACCGCGTTTCCAACGGAACCGGTAAGATCTGGGAATACACGCTGGCAGAGCTTCGTGAACTGGATTTCGGTATCAAATGCGCCGAACAGTTTAAAGGCATGAAAATCCCCACCTTCGAGGAGATTCTGCAAAAATTTGCCTGCCACTGCGTCATGAATATTCATTTAAAGACCGGAGGCGAGAAACCGGAATATCTGGGAAAAGTGATCGATCTGATCAAGAAATATGATTGCGAAAAATATGTTTATTTTATGACAGGAGATGATAATCTTCTGGCTCGGCTGCAGCAGGAATATCCGGAAATCCCCCGCTGCTGCGGAAGTGGGTCAACCCATGAACTCAGATGGCAGATCGTGGATCGCGCCATCCGCTACGGCTGTAAAAAAGTCCAACTGAGAAAGGGTTACTTTGATCAGTCCATGATAGACAAAGCCAAGGCAAACGGCATTATCACCAATGTGTTTTGGTCAGACGACCCGGCTGAGGCGAAGTCTTTCCTGGATATGGGCATCGACACCATCCTAACCAATGATTATCACCGAATCGCACAGGTTGCAGCAGGACGTGAGAAATACATCTATTACTGACGGACACACCTGCCCAGCCAATTTCCTCTTCTGAAATACACCATGAAGAAACCGGACACCAATGCCCAGGTCACCACATAGCAAAGCATAACATTTTCCATGGTATTCCACAGAGGAACCACAAACTCTACCCAAAGTGCTCGAACCAGACAAGTACCGATGATCGATACGATCGTCGGTATTTTCACGTCACCGCAGCCCCGCAGGCAACCGGTATAAACCTCCACCGGGAAATAAAGCAGGTATGCCGGAGCCAGAAAGCGCATCATTCCAACCCCCAGCTCCACCACCTCCAGATCATTGGAGAAAAAGCCGAACAAAGGATACGCCCCGGCATAAAGGATGATAACGATCACCAAAACAGCCGCTCCCAGGTAGATATTGCCCAATTCTGCACATTTTTTTACCCGATCATAGCAGCCGGCGCCGAAATTCTGGCCGGCGAATGCCGTCACCGCCAAGCCCATGGCACTGGTAGTCATCCAATTCAGACAATCCACCTTTCCATAGATGGTCCACGCTGCGATCACCGCCGTGCCGAAACTGTTTACCGCCGCCTGAATCAGAAGATTGGAAAAGGAATACATCATACTCTGGACAGCTGTCGGTATGCCAATCCGAAAGATACTGCCATAGACCGCTCCATATCCCACATCGCCTTTTAATACGCCCGGCTGCGCTTTGGTCAGCAGCACGATCACCATCACTGCACTGATGATCTGGGCAATGTCAGTAGCCAATGCCACACCGAACACTCCCCATTTAAACACGATGACAAACAACAAATCCAGTACGATATTGACCACTGAGGATACGATGAGCACATAAAGGGGCCTCTTTGAATCGCCCATCCCACGCAAAATCGCCGTACCGAAATTGTAAATTAACGCAGGAATCAGTGCGCAAAAATACACCTGTATATAGGTAACGGAGTCCTTTACGATCTCTGCCGGCGTATTCAGCCAGCGGACTGCAGGCTCCGCCATCAAAATGCCCACCACGGAAAAGATAGCTCCTCCTGCCACTGCAATCACCAAACTGCAGCGGATATCAATCTTTACCTGCTCCAACCGTCCGGCTCCGTAATGTTGGGAAATGATCACACCGGCTCCGCCGGCGATACCGGCACACATACCGATAATCAGCTGAACCACAAACGCCACATTTCCCACGGCAGCCACAGCTCCGGTCCCCACAAACTGGCCAACCACCAGCGTATCTACGGTATTATATAACTGCTGAAACAAAAGCCCCAACCAAACAGGGAGAAAGAACAACATCAACTGTTTTCCGATGGGCCCGTTGACAATCGCATTATCATCTGTCCGCTTCATGCTTTATCTCCATTCCGTACCACTATTTGCCTGAACATCATACCACAAAACATTGGTTCCTACAAGCAAACTTTTGTGTCTCATCACCGAAGCAGCTTCCCCATATCCAGCATTCCCCATCCCTGCCGTCGGGGCGACCATCCGAGATCTGCAGCTCTCTGATAAAGCCTCAGTTTGATCTCCCGATTGGTCAGATCAGGCTCCTTTTCCATGAGCAGTGCCAGCGCACCGGTGACTACCGCCGCCGACATGGAGGTTCCGCTTTTCATCGTATAAGCATTTCCCCGGTTGGCACAGCTTTTCACCATTTGCCCCGGTGCCACAATCTCCGGTTTCATAATACATTCCATGGTAGGTCCCCTGCCGGAATAATCCGTCATCAAATTTCTCCCCAACAAAAGATGGTCGTCACAGCTCCCCACGGTAATCACTTTTCGGCTGTTTCCCGGTGTGGTAATCGTACCTTCCCCGGGTCCTTCATTTCCGGCGGCCACCACCACAGTCAGCCCACAGGACCAAAGCCTCTCCACTGCCTGAACCAACTGAGAGTCCTCTGCCCTCCCTTCTTCCGGCAGTCCTCCCACCGAAATATTCACCAGACGGATACCATACTCCTCATGGTGGATCCGAAGCCACTCCAGCGCCTCCAGCATAATGTCGACGGTTCCCTCTCCCTTTCGATCCAATACCTTCAACGACAATAGCCTGCACTCAGGCGCCATCCCGCGAAATCGTCCGTAGGACATCTTCCCACTTCCGCCAATGATCCCCGCCACATGAGTCCCATGGGAATAATCGTCATACCAGCCCTTCTCCCACCGGACAAAATCCTTTTGTGGATGTAAACGGCCATCAAAATCCGGGTGTCTGACAATTCCACTGTCCAGTACCGCAACGCCAATCCCGTTTCCGGTCAATTTCAGATTTGATATTGCTCTGCTGTTGATCATCTGATGGACCCGATTCATCGTCCTCCCTTAAAGGCGGTGTCTTACTACACAGCACGCCTATCGTTACTCTCCTCTAACCTTATGCGTCAACACGGTTGCTGTATACAAAAAAGACTGCCGGCCTCAGCAGTCTTTCTACGCGCTTTCCTCTATTGATCAAACAGCCATCCGGGAACCATCACAAATTGGCTTTAAAAAATGCCTCCATGGCTGCGATAGCCTCATCCTCATTTGCCCCCTCTGCCCTTACCAACACAGACTCTCCGTGCCTGACGCCAAGACTCATGACCCGCATCAGTTTTTGACAGTTTACTTCCTTACCGTTTTTGATCATGGTAATCTGTGTTTCCGGAAATTTCTTCGCCTCCCTCACCACCAATCCCGCAGGACGTGCATGAATACCGATGGGTTCGGTGATCACATAAGTAAATTCTCTCATGGCAAAAGCTCCTTCATTCGATATACAGCTAAGGAAATTATAGTCTATCGGACCATATTTTTCAACTGCTATCGGAAACTTTTACATGATCTTTTACATGATCTCGCTCCTACAAAACCCGCTCTCCCTCCGGATTGTTTTCGCGCAATACACAGAAATCGGTTGAAAACTCCTGCCATCCTATGATATACTTTTTTCATCAAATATTTCGGGAGGGGCATATGTCAAAAAAGAAAAATACCGTAGCATATGTTTGGAAAGACAGAAAACACTGGGCATGGTTTCCTTTTAGCTTCACGGTGTACGCAGTGGCAGACGAGCGGCTGCATATTACCCGCGGTTTCTTTTCCAAGACCTACGATGAGACTCTGCTGTACCGCATTACTGATCTGACTCTGCGCCGCAGTTTCGCTCAGCGCATTTTCGGCACCGGTACCATCGTCCTCAACACCTTGGTAGATAAGGACAAGACCATCGAACTGATCAATATCAAAAAGAGTGTACAGACTCGTCATCTCCTCTCTCAGCTGATAGAGGACGCACGCCGTGCAAAAAATGTGGTGGGTAAGGAGTTCTACTCCGACAACTGTGACCACCCCGACATACCTTCCACGGGTTCCGATTTCGACGGACCGGATTTTGATGGTCCCGACCGTGAGGAATGATTTCTGTACTAAAAAAAATACAAATTTTCAGTTGACAAATCAACCGGAGTGTAGTATTATAGCAGACGTCCGTGAAACACGGACGTTATGCGCGAGTGGCTCAGTGGTGGAGTATCGCCTTGCCAAGGCGAGGGTCGCGGGTTCGAATCCCGTCTCGCGCTCGAAAAAATAGGAAT
>JAFOFP010000107.1 GCA_017387285.1 Lachnospiraceae bacterium | reverse complement strand
TTATCTGGAAAAACATCCTGAATTGCAGCTTTGCTATGCACCGGGTCCCAGAGGCGTGTATATTGAACGGGAGAAGACAGAACGGATCTATGGGCTGAGCCCCATGCTCCATGTCAATGAGCGGGAGGCAAAAGAACTGTCCGGACAGACGGATTATCGGGCAGCTGCCCGGATTTTGCAGAAGAGGACCGGAAATACGGTGATCATCACACTGGGGGAAGAGGGGGCCTACTGCCTGGAGAAGGACGGAAGTGAATACAGCGTCCCTGCTGTTCGGCCGGAGATGGTAGCAGATACCATCGGTGCCGGTGATGCACACATCGGTACGGTTCTGGCCTGTCTGACCATGGATTGGCCCTTGAAGGATGCTATCGCCTATGCAAACCGGGTATCGGCAGCAGTGATCGGTGTGCAGGGAGGGACGCTCCCTGCAGATAAATTGCCGGAACGGTGAGAAACGGTAACGACGCATCAGAGAATGGTGGGTATCCGGTCAGTGTAATGTGCCCTCAAAGGTTTCGTCAAAATTTAAGCGGTTTCCGTGGAAGGATTTTGGCGAGGAACCGGTGGCCTTTTTGAAAACTTTGCTGAAATACAGAGGATCCCGGTATCCCACCAGTGTGGCGGCTTCGGAAACGCTTAGATCCTCGGTCAGCAGCAACTCCTTGGCTTTCTCAATGCGCAGCCGATTGAGATATTGAACCGGGGCGATCCCGGTGACTGCCTTGAATTGGTGGGCAAAATAGTAGGGGCTGAGGCTGCAGAACTTCGCCATGGCGGAGAGGTCCCACGGATCCATATACTGCTGGTTCAGCCGGATGATCAATCGGTCGATCTGAACGGCCTGATCATCGGTGGTGCTGCGGGAGAGACAGAGGCGATGGATCTGGGGGAGTAATTGTTGAAATAAGTGCTGGGTAATGTCCTGGAACAGTGGCTTTTTTAGCTGCAGTTCCAGGATTATTTCGTCAAAAAGCTGTTTCAGAAGGCGGTTTTCACCCACATATCCGTTGCTGATCCCGTACTTTTCCAAAAGGGCGGGGACTTCGGTGCCGGTAAAGTGTATCCAGTAGATCAGTGGATTGTCCTTGGTATAGTAGGAATAGATCTGGGGCTCCGAAGGGGAATAGAGAATGAGACTGCCGGCAGGGAACTCCTGCCAGTGACCGTCAATACAATAATGGCCGCAGCCCTTGTGGATATAGAGTAACTGATAGTCCGGTCTTCCTGCGGGTCGCTGCACAGAATAATTGCGGCTGGGAAATCGCTGACAGCCGCAGCCGCTGACGTACAGTGGTTTTTCCATATCCTCCAAATACACGACACTTCCGCTTTCTCTCGCATATCCCGCTACACGAATCATATTGACCTCCTGTTGATAAAGCAAGAATTTCCATATCTATAACATAATCGTATATGGAAAAAAAGTCAAGAGTCGTTATAATCAGTATATAAAACAGAAAAGGCGTAAAGCAGAAAAAGACATATCCCGGGACAGGATATGTCCGGGGGAAGCGCGTCTTGACGAGAGGGAATGGGAATGATACAGAAAAGAATCAGCGATCTGATCGGATATGGCTTGAAGACAGGATTGATCGAAGAAGCAGACAAAGTATATACAGTCAATGGGTTGTTGGAGTTGTTTGGACTGGATGAGTGGGAGGAGATTCAGAGTGATCGGGATGCAACGCTGACCGATATTCTTGAGGATATGCTTGATTATGCGGCTGCCCACGGTCTCCTTGCAG
>JAFOFP010000106.1 GCA_017387285.1 Lachnospiraceae bacterium | reverse complement strand
TCGCGGATGTTGCCCATGCCGGTCAGGTACATAACGCAGCGCTCAAAGCCCAGACCGAAGCCTGCGTGGCGTGCGGAGCCGTATTTGCGCAGATCCAGATAGAAATCGTAATCCTCGGTGTTCAGTCCCAGTTCATTCATGCGGGCTACCAGCTTGTCGTAGTCGTCCTCACGCTGGCTGCCGCCGATGATCTCGCCGATGCCGGGTACCAGACAGTCCATAGCGGCTACGGTCTTTCCATCCTCGTTGAGCTTCATGTAGAATGCCTTGATCTCCTTGGGGTAATCGGTGACAAACACAGGGCGCTTGAAGACCTGCTCAGTCAGGTAACGCTCGTGCTCGGTCTGCAGATCACAGCCCCAGAATACCTTGTAATCAAAGTTGTCATTGTTCTTCTGAAGGATCTCGATGGCTTCAGTATAGGTAACATGACCGAAGTCGTTTTCCACCACATTGTGGAGGCGGTCAAGGAGACCCTTGTCAATGAAGGAGTTGAAGAACTGCATCTCCTCGGGAGCCTTTTCCAGCACATAGTTGATGACGAACTTCAGCATGTCCTCAGCCAGCTGCATGTTGTCGTTGAGATCGGCGAAAGCCACCTCGGGCTCGATCATCCAGAACTCAGCCGCATGGCGGGTGGTGTTGGAGTTCTCGGCACGGAAGGTAGGGCCGAAGGTATAGATGTTGCGGAATGCCATAGCGAAGGTCTCGCCGTTCAACTGGCCGCTTACGGTCAGGTTGGTGGGCTTTCCGAAGAAATCCTGAGTGAAATCGATCTTTCCATCTGCAGTCTTGGGCACATTGTTCAGATCCATGGTAGTCACCTGGAACATCTCGCCGGCACCCTCACAGTCGCTGCCGGTGATCAGTGGAGTGTGAACATAGACGAAGTCACGCTCCTGGAAGAAGGTGTGGATGGCATGGGCAATCAGGGAACGCACGCGGAACACTGCCTGGAAGGTGTTGGTTCTGGGACGCAGATGGGAAACGGTGCGCAGATACTCCAGAGAGTGGCGCTTTTTCTGCATGGGGTAATCGCTGTCGGACTTACCCTCCACCAGAACGGAGGTGGCCTGAAGCTCGAAGGGCTGCTTAGCCTCGGGGGTGGCAATGAGAGTACCCTCCACGATAACCGCTGCACCTACGTTTAACTTGGAAACCTCGGCGAAGTTGTCCATATTGTCGTGGTAAACGATCTGCAGGGTATTAAAGAAGGTTCCGTCGCTTACAACCAGAAATCCGAAGTTCTTGGATGCACGGTTGGAACGAACCCAGCCGCCAACAGAGATCGGCTGATCTATATACTTGTCTGTTTCCTTGAAAATGCTGCGCACGGTTGTCAGGTTCATGATAGTTCTCCTTGTGAATCAAAATAATTGAAAATAAATAATTATCTTTCATTATAACACGTTTGTCCTACAATTACCAGTAGTAAAATAAAAAAAGATGTGAAAACGAGAGGATAAGATTGTGTGGATTCCACACTATCCGTGGTGATTTCACAGGGAATATTTGTTCGGCTTGACAAGGCGGCAATTTGCGATTATAGTGTTCCTACATTCACAGCCACATTCGTCGGCGGTGGATATCACATCATACCGGATGCGCCGACTTCCGTTCGGAAGGTGCATTCATCAAATCATTCTTGGTCTCAAGTCAGACAGAAATCAGAGACAAACAGAGCATGCCCGGTTGGAGCAGTGGGTTCCGACCTTGGGGAAGTGCGCGCAAAATGGGGGTGGTCAGTAGAAAATAGGCGATTTTTGCGGTTGAAAGGGGGAAAATGGGTGAGAAGAGAAGTGAAAAAAGCAGTGGCAATGTGGATGACGGTGGTGATGATCCTGACATCGATGAATTCCTTTGGTTTGCCTGAGGTCCATGCAGAGGATGAGGAGGACGCTCGGCCGGTGGTTGTACTGACAGAGCCGCCGGGAGGACTGTGGACCCAATGTCCTGATGTGCGTACCGTGGAGGGTCCGTTGGAGGCGGATGTCGATCTGCGTCAGGAACAGATCGATCATTATCTGCAGTTGGTAGCGCAGCTCCCGGCTTATCTCAGTGTTTCCAATGCCGAGAGGGTGTCAGCCGGCTTGATGGAGGCAGAAAATGCTTATCTGGCGCTGTCAGAGACAGAACAGCGGGAACCGGAGGTGGTGGCAGCTCGTGCGTCGTGGCTCGATCTGGTGATGCAGTCCCAGAATACCGCGCTGACGGCAGGTGGGGTAACGGTGAATTATGTCAGTCCCAGTGCGCTGGGGGAGATCGAAAATCTGGTACCCAGGCAGGGGAGTGCAGGCCCTGAAAGTGAAGGAGCATCTCTTGACCGTGCAAACTGTACATCGGCCAACGGAACCATAACCTCAAATGTGACCCATGACCAGGGGACAGGCGGCAATCAGGAAATGTATTCCCTCGCAAGGGATGGCGCGGTGTTGGATCCCGCAGCAAGACTGACGGTCAGGTATGTGAATATCGGCACTTATTATGAGGGCCGCATCTACACCGATCAGAATGTTCCGGGGGTCAAGGTCAATGCTATCGTGACCATCAGTAATCCCTACAATGCTAACCGTATTTCACTTTATGAGAATTTTTGGATGGGTGGTACGGTCAATGGCGGTTCAGGAAGACTGGGGTATAGTACGGGGACTCCGGGAAGAGCTGACCTAAGCATCACCTTCTGTGATGAAAACTGGAATGTGATCCGCTTAAAGGAGGATGCCCAGTTGATCGCCAGCTCTGTTTCCCACGGCTATTATAAGGGCTGCTCCTATGAGGGGATCAGCTTTTCTGAAGGGGCAGCGGATACCACGGTCAGAATTTACAGCCGGGAATACGGAAACATCGGGATTGACAACGGTGAGGTGTTTGGGCTGGGGGAGACTTTTTACGGACATCGATCGTGGAAGGACTATTGTGCCGGAGTTGGCGGCCCCCACAGCGACGGGCAGTATTATGCGGATACACGGCAAAGTACAACGTTCATGGTTCATGGAGTGGCATTTTACCAGAATGCGGACACATGGAACATGACGATGACGACACAGACGACGTATTCGGGAGGTCATGATTACTGGTTCTATTTTACCGCGGCGCCGGCTAATATGGCCAGACCGGCTGCTCCGGTAAAAACGGTCAGCAAGCATGAGGTGAAGACCGGAGAGACGGTAGAATACACACTGGAACAGAAATTGTCAACGGTACAGGAGGATGGCTATGGATATTATGGATCATTGATTTTCTACGATCCGCTGCCGCCGGAGGTGGAATATCGATCGGCAGTCATGTATCTGGATGGCGTGGATGTGACGGAGAAGGCCGGGGTGTTGTCCTACAATGCTACGGAAAGAAAGGTTACGTATACCTTTTCCGCCAGCTATTTAAAAAATATGAATTACAGCGGACAGTCGGCGAAGCTGGTGATCGACTGCCAACTGAAGGAGGCGGTTTCGGGGAGTGATCTCATTGTCAATAAAGGATACGTGTCTGTTTGTGGAAAAGTGGAAGCGGCGACGGCAGCGTTTGCGCCCCGGTACACGGTCAAGGCAGATCGGGTGATTCGGATCACTAAACGGATACGGGCGGCGGATACGGTGTTTGACCACGGAATGCCTGTTTTTCTGATCCGTCTGGATGGTCAGGACATTTTGGGCGACGAGCGGATCTGTTACGGCGCTGCGGTATTCTCAGAAGAAACGGTAAACTCCGGTAGGGACGGAGATGGTTACGTTTCGGTGGAAGTGGTATTTGACGGCCTCCTTCCCGGCGTATATACCGTATCGGAGGAGGCGACAAACCGGTATGAGGTGGAGACAGTGATTGGGGGAGCAAATGCGGTTGTGGTCAATGAGGAAATATTCTTTGATCTGACAAAAGAACAGACCGGCAGTGCGGTCATCGTCAATCGCAAATATGAACAGGGTGGTTTCTCCCATAGTTGTCTGGTGGAAAATGTGTTCAGTAAAAATTGATTTATCAGGAAAAGGAGATAAGAAAAATGAGAAAAAAGATGGGAATGGTTATTTTTGCGTGTGTTTTACTGGTTGCTTTAACGGTGGGAAGTATTTCCGCATATTTCACTGATGGGGATACGGTGACCAACACCTTTACGGTGGGAAAAATTTCGCTGGAACTGCAGGAACCTGACTGGGATCCGGAGGCGGCGAAACATATGACCCCCAATCAGACGGTAAAGAAAAACCCGAAGATTTATAACGACGGAATCAACAGCGAATTTGTGTTTATGGAGGTTATTCTCCCTTATGAAAATCTGGTGACAGCCAATGAGGATGGCACATTGAATGGGGCTGAAAATACAGAACTGTACCGATATGCCGTAAATTCCGGTTGGTATCAGATGACCAGAACTCCGGATGAGACAAATAAAACCGTCACATACCTCTATGTATACGGAAACGAGGCAAGCTGCGCAGAACTGGCGGCAGGGGAAACCACATCCACCCTGTTCGATGAAGTGACGTTGGTAAATGTAGTGGAGGATCAGGCGCTGGAAGGAACCACAAAGGAAATTATTGTGAATGCGTATGGCATTCAGACCACCAATATCAACGGAGGAAAGACTGCACCCGCAGAGGTATGGTCTGTGCTGCACAACCAAAAGCCTTCCACCGATAAGTAATAAGCGGAGGGGCGGGAGATGAGATGGATCGGGCGATGGTCGCGGCGAGTGTCAGTTTTCCTGATACTGTCTGTCATCGTAGGAGCGGCAGGCATCATTCATGGTTACCTTGCTGATGGCGATCAGATAAAAAATCCGTTAGTCATCGGAGGGAATCAAATCAGGATACGGGAAGAATATGAGGTGCCGGATGAGCTGATTCCCGGTATGACTTACCTAAAAACGGTACAGGTGGAAAATTGCGGGTTGAGTGACTGCTATGTACGGATAAAGGCGGTGTTTACAGACAGCAGAGTGGGGGCGTATTGTACACCGGACTGGAACACAACGGATTTTGTGTTCCGGGATGACGGATACTATTATTATGAGGAGGCCCTCTCAGGTGGAGAAAAGACACCCTGCCTGTTTACGGCGGTAACAGTCAGTGAAGATTTGCCTGCAGGTGAGCCGGAAGCCTGCTCCATATTGGTGTACGCTGAGAGCTGTCAGGCAGAAGGGTTCAGCGATGATGAGAGTGCATGGAGCTATTGGGGGAGGAATCAGTCTTGAGAGAGGGAAGAAAAGGACCCATCGGTTTCGGATTGCTTGGCTTAGCCGTGAGCATGGTCTTTTCCGGTGCGCTGATCCGGGCCCGTCCGTCAGCCGTAGTCAACAATTCCTTTGACACCGGCGTCGTGGAGATCCGGTTGGTTCAGACGGGTCTGGACAAAGAGGGACGGGAAACTGAGATAACGGACGATACCCTGCAGATCCTGCCCGGAATGGACATTTCAAGAATATCACGCATTGATAACCGGGGGAGTGATTGCTTCGTTCGTGTGAAAGCTGTCTTTGGAGGAACCGATCAGCTGGATGATACCTGTCTGGTGGGAATCGATGATTCGTGGGTCAGGGCAAAGGATGGATATTTTTATTATGAAGATGTCCTTTCGGCAGAACAATCGATTGCATTCTGCGAGGGAATCCGGATTCCGGTGGACTTCGGAGAGAAGGATGCCGGAAAGATCGTTACGCTGACGGTGTCGGCTGATGCGATCCAGTGCCGGAATATCACACCGGATATGAGAAGTGAGACGCCTTGGGGCGAGGTGGAGATCGTGGAGGCGAAGGTGACGGATACGGGAGCAGTGAATGTTCTTCGCGCAAGATCAGACAAGAAATTTATCGTACAATATCAAGGGGAGGTATCTGATTTGATTGTTAATGAGGAAAATTTCTTTGGAAATCTGCCGGAATTGCTGCCGGGGGATGAGTTTACCGACGGCGCAAAATTGATCAACAGTGGAGAACATCCGGTTCGCCTTTATTTTCGAAGCGTGGTGGAAGATGCGTCCGATGTTACGGACAGGGTACAGCTTTTGATCGAGACAGAGGCTAACGGGGAACCTCAGGTGGTCTACGAGGGTCCATTAAGGGCCGAAGCGTTATCGAAGGATGTCTTATTGATGACGATTCCTGCAGGCCATACGGGGAAAATGATTTTTTCTGTGTTTGTTCCATCCGATCTGGATAATACCTATGCGCTGCAGAATAAAGCTGTGCAGTGGATCTTTTCAACGGAGGAGATCGTTTTGCCCCGGGAGGGTGTGGAGACCGGAGACAGACGCCGTGTAGGGGGATATCTGATTCTGGCAGGACTTTCTCTGGGGTTTACGGTTCGCATGCTACAAAGGAAACGGAGTGGTCATGCCTCGGGGAAATAGAAGGGATATCGGCGGATGGGCTGTGGGGATAATGAGATGGGTAATCATCGGAGCGGCAGTATATGCTGCCGCTCTTCTCCTCCTTCATCTGTGCGGGGTGAAGGCTTATATTGTTATGAGCGGATCCATGGAACCGGAAATTCAGACGGGAAGTCTTTGTATGGTAAACCGAAGGGCTTCTTTTGATCGGATCCGTGAGGGAGATGTGATTGCCTTTGAGACGGCCGGGGGAATGGTGACCCACCGTGTAGTGAGAAAGGACGGAGAATGGTTGGAAACCAAGGGAGATGCCAATGATATTTCCGATGGATATACCACCACCCGGGAGAATTATCGGGGAGAGACGATTTTCAGTGTTCCTTACTTAGGGTATCTGCATTTTGCCGTCGGCAGATATAGGATCGTGCTGGCCGGCCTGTTGGTTTTGTTTACTTTATACAATGGAACAAGGGAAATAACCGATCGAAACAGGGGGAGATTTGACGAATTTCTACAAAAAAAGTGATTTGTTGTAATATGCACAAAAAAGATTGCAAACGATGAAAAAAGTTGTTCACATATTCTAAACTTTGTGCTATACTGATAATATCATATTTAACTAGGGGTGGATTGACATCATGAAAAAAGAAATGATTGCCATGCTTCTGGCCGGCGGCCAGGGCAGCCGTCTTGGTGTACTGACTGAGATGGTAGCGAAGCCTGCCGTTGCCTTTGGCGGTAAGTATCGCATTATTGATTTTCCCTTGAGCAACTGTATCAATTCCGGTATTGATACGGTGGGCGTTCTGACGCAGTATCGTCCCCTGCGTCTGAATTCACACATTGGCATCGGTATTCCGTGGGATCTGGACAGGAATCACGGCGGTGTTACGGTGCTGCCTCCCTATGAGACGAGTACGAAGGGCGAGTGGTACAGTGGTACTGCAAACGCGATCTATCAGAATCTGGAGTATATTGATCATTACGATCCTGAGTATGTACTGATTCTGTCCGGCGATCACATTTACAAGATGGATTATGAGCAGATGCTCGACTATCATAAGGCAAAGAAGGCGGATATCACCATTGCGACGATGGCGGTTCCCATGGAGGAGGCCAGCCGTTTTGGCGTGGTGATCACCGATGGAGACAAGCGGATCACTGAGTTTGAGGAGAAACCCCCTCAGCCCAGAAGTAATCTGGCATCCATGGGTATTTACATATTTACTTGGTCTGTTCTCCGTGATGCCCTGATCAAGCTGTCCGAGCAGCCCGGATGTGATTTCGGTAAGCATATTATCCCTTATTGCCATGCCAACGGAAACCCGACCTATGCCTATGAGTTCCAGGGATACTGGAAAGATGTCGGCACCTTGGGATCCTACTGGGAAGCAAACATGGAGCTGATCGATTTAGTTCCTGCATTCAACCTTTACGAAGAGTTTTGGAAGGTTTACACCAATAACCAGATGCATCCCGCTCAGTATATCGGTGTCAATGCAATGGTAGAGCGCAGTGTGATCAGCGAGGGCGCTGAGATCTACGGCAGTGTTTACAATTCCGTCATCGGTGCCGGTGTTGTGGTTGAGGAAGGTGCAGAGGTCAGAGATTCCATTATCATGCAGAATTGCGTGATCGGAGCCGGTTCCAAACTGGACAAGGCGATTTTGGCAGATGATGTCAAGGTCGGAAAGAATGTCAAGATGGGTGTTGGCGAATATGCACCCAGCAAACTGGATCAGAAGGTATATGCATTTGATCTGGTTACCGTTGGAGAACACTCGGTTATTCCCGACAATGTGAGCATCGGTAAGAATACGACCATTTCCGGTGTGACGACCGCAGAGGATTATCCGGACAACTGTCTTGAGAGCGGTGGATATATTAAGAAGGCAGGTGAACTGGCATGAAGGCAATCGGTATAATTCTGGCTGGTGGTAACAGCAAACGTATGAAGGATCTCTCTCAGTACCGTGCGATCGCAGCGATGCCGGTAGCGGGAGGCTATCGTGCCATCGATTTCGCACTGAGCAGTATGAGCAATTCCCACATCAGCAAGGTGGCAGTAATCGCACAGTACAATTCTTTCTCACTGAATGAGCATCTTAGCTCTTCCAAATGGTGGGATTTCGGACGTAAACAGGGTGGATTATATGTGTACACCCCTATGATCACGCCCAATAATCGCAACTGGTATCAGGGAACCGCAGATTCTATGTATCAGAATATTCGTTTCCTCTATGAGAGCCATGAGCCCTACGTAGTGATCGCATCCGGTGACGGTGTTTACAAGCTGGATTATCATGACGTATTGGATTATCACATTGACAAACAGGCAGATATCACTTTGGTCTGCACCGACAGCCCTGCAGGCGGCGATCTGAGCCGTTTCGGTGTATTGAAGACCGATGAGGATGGACGCGTGGTGGAGTTTGATGAGAAGCCTATGGCTACGGAACTTAACCTGGTATCCTGCGGTATCTATGTGATCCGTCGGCGCCTGCTGATTGAGATGCTGGAGCAGTGTGCAGAGGAAGAACGTCATGATTTTGTACAGGACATTCTGATCCGTCATCGCAATGTAAAGAAGATCTACGCATACAAGATGGATGGATATTGGAGCAATATTGCCAGCGTGGATGCTTATTATCAGACCAATATGGATTTCCTGAAGAAGGAAGTGCGCGATTACTTCTTCCATCAGGAGCCGGAGGTTCACTCCAAAGTGGATGATAATGCACCTGCCAAGTACAATCCCGGTGCTAAGATCCGTAACAGTTTGATTTGCGGCGGCAATATCATCAACGGCGAGATTGAAAATTCCATGTTGTTTAAGAAGGTATATGTGGGTAACAATTGTGTGATTCGTAACTCCATTATCCTGAACGATATTTATATTGGTGACAACACCGTGATCGAGAACTGTATCGTGGAGAGTCGGAGTAATATTGAGGCGAACTCAGTTTACAAGGGAACTCCCGATGATATCAAGATCGTTGTGGCAAAAAAGTCCCAGTACAAAGTGTAATGACTGAAAGAAAAGGCATCCATAAGGATTGGAGGACGATTTGACATGCAGATTACGGACGTGAGAGTGCGCAAGGTGGCAAAAGAAGGCAAAATGAAAGCCATTGTTTCCATGACCCTGGATAATGAATTTGTTGTCCATGATATCAAAGTGATAGAAGGGGAAAAAGGCTTATTCATTGCCATGCCCAGCCGCAAGTCTGCTGACGGCGAGTACCGTGATATTGCCCATCCCATCAATTCTGACACCAGAGATAAGATCCAGAGCGTGATCTTGGCGAAGTATGAGAGTACTCTGCTGAGTGAGGAGCTGGAGGATTACGAACTCTGATCGAGAATGAGCGATTGGAAGGTTAGAGAATATTAACCGGCTATAGAATAAAGGTCCGAGGGGATTAACCTTCGGACCTTTTGACTTGATTGGGAAGCAGATGAATCACTCCGGATATACCATCCGGTTTTCGGTGATGCCGGACAAAACCTCTCTGAGATATTTGTCAGCCAGCCAATTGGCCATGGGAAGATTCATATCCAGATAGTTTCCGCAGTCTCTGGCAGATGCGCCGGGAACCTCATCATGGAAATCACGGATAAAGGTGAACATTTCGGTCAGCAATCCGATGATATCTGAGGAAACATATTCGCCGGAGAGGAGAAGATAGAAGCCGGTGCGGCAGCCCATGGGACCAAAATAAATGGTTTTCTCCGCAAAATCCGGGTGATTGCGCAGGAATGTGGCGCCCAGATGCTCAATGGTGTGAATCTCTGCAGTGTTCATCACCGGCTCCGCATTGGGCTGGGTCATGCGCAGGTCAAAGGTGGTGATGGGGTGTCCTCCGGCGTAATCTACACGGGAGACATATACGCCGGGAAGCAGTGTCAGGTGATTTACGGTAAAGCTTGCAATTTTTTTCATGTTTATACTCCGTTCTGCCGAGGATACGGCCGGATAGATTGTCAGTGTAAGATTCTTATTGTAGTTTAAGGGCAAGAGGCTTGCTTTGTCAAGTGATCTGTTGTGTTTGATGAGAAATTAAACTTGACAGAATAGCTTTTCTCATAGTATAACTGTGTTATTGAGGCCGTTGAAGAAGAGTAGTACCCTGTGTTAAGCAGAACAGAGAACTGTGGATGGTGGGATCACAGTGTGTGGAGGCAGGCGAATGGACTTTGGAGGCTGATCGGAGAGGACGCTCCGTTATCAATGTCGGCATATAGCGGCAGTCTTGCCGGAGGTATGCGCTGAGAGGGTACGATGAGTACCAAGCCGGGTGGCACCGCAGGAGAGTAACTCCTGTCCCTGCAGTTGATGTGGGGACAGGTTTTTTATTTTTAGGAGGAAAAAATCATGATCGATGGAAAGAAAACATTATTCAGCGGTATGCAGGCAACCGGAAACCTGACACTGGGAAATTATCTGGGCGCGCTGAAAAACTGGGTTACCTTAAATGAGGAGTATGAGTGCTTTTTCTGTGTGGTTAATGAGCACTCCCTCACCGTGCGTCAGAATCCAGCGGAGCTCAGAAAGCGCTCCAGAGATCTGCTGATGCTTTACATTGCAGCCGGTCTTGATCCGGAGAAAAACTGTATCTACTACCAGTCCCACGTGTCTGCCCACGCAGAGTTGGCATGGATTCTAAACTGCTACACCTATATGGGTGAGCTTAGCCGTATGACTCAGTTCAAGGATAAGTCTGCAAAGCATGCGGACAATATCAATGCAGGTCTGTTCACATATCCCGTATTGATGGCTTCGGATATTTTGCTGTTCCAGGCAGATGTGGTACCCGTTGGTATCGATCAGATGCAGCATCTGGAGTTGACCCGCGATATTGCCAACCGTTTCAACGGCGTTTATGGAGATGTGTTTACCATTCCCGAGGCCTATATCGGAAAAGTGGGTGCAAAGATTATGAGTCTTCAGGAGCCCACCAAGAAGATGTCCAAATCCGATGAAAATGCCAATGCCAGCATTTATCTGATGGATGATATGGATACCATTATGCGCAAGTGCAAGCGTGCGGTTACTGATTCCATGGCACAGGTGCGTTACAGTGAGGAGCAGCCCGGCGTGAAGAATCTGATCGATATTTACAGTGCTTGTACCGGAAAGACCCATGCTGAGGTTGAGCGTGAGTTTGACGGAAAAGGATACGGCGATTTCAAAATGGCGGTTGGAGAGTCTGTCTGCTCTGTTTTGAAGCCTCTTCAGGAGGAGCATGCACGTCTGGCTAAGGACAAAGCCTATGTGGATCAGATCATCAAGAACAACGCCGAAAAGGCCGGATATTATGCCAATAAGACCCTTCGCAAGGTTCAGAAAAAGATCGGATTTCCCGAGCGTGTGAGATAAGCTCATAGCTTGGAGTGAGGGCAAAAAGAGAAAAGTATGATAAATCGAAGACAAGAGAATTACCATCGTCTGCAGGTGGTTTTGAAATGGATGCTGGCGGTAAACCTGCTTCTTGCAGGGATAGCGCTGGTGCTGTTCATCAGAAATATTTCGTTGTCGCGGCAGGTGAGTGAGCTGACAGCGCAGCTGGAGGCGGATATGCCTAGCTTCGGGAAACCTACGGAAGGAAGTTCCCCCGAGGACCAAAGGACGGAGGCACAGACCGAAGCGCCGACGCCCGGGGAAAACGAAAGCCAGAGTCAGGCGACAGGAGCAGACAGCACAGAAACATCCACGGAACCGGAACCTACAGAGCCGGAAACGACACCTCCCGCCACAGAGGAAGCAGTTGATCATGAAAAGCGCAATTTTATCGTCTGTCTTGATGCCGGTCACGGCGGGCCGGGAGGAAAGGGAGCGATTTCTACCCTGGATGGCCGATATGAGAGCCATGACACACTGAAGCTTATGCTTGCTGTGCGCGATGCACTGCAGTCTTACGGGGATGTCACCGTGGTGGTGACCAGAGATACTGACGTGGAGGTGGATAACGGCGTCCGCGCGCAGATCGCAAACGACGCCAATGCGGATGTATTCGTATCCTTCCACCGTAACTCCAATGTGGCCGGAGACCGGGGCGGAATCGAGGGATGGATACACAGCAGTAATCCCAGCGACAGCCGGGAAGTAGGTGAGCGTATCCTTGCGGCCATGGAAAAGGTGGGTGTGGTTCACAACTATGGAGTGAAGAGCGGTACCTGGGATGAGCCGGAGGCCAACTATAAGATCATCCGTCTGGCTGAGATGCCGGCAGTTCTCCTGGAGGTCGGGTATCTGAATTTCCAGCGGGACAATGATCTTTTTGATCGGTACTATGAGGAATATGCTGAGGCCGCCGCGGGCGCAATCTGCGGATGGCTGAGAGATACGGTTGTGCGGTGAAAAATTTTCAGTATTTTTTAAAATATGCTTGAAATATTACGGTAAAGTGTGCTATACTCTGTATGTTGGCTTAATGAAAGCCTGTGTTAAACCTGCAGGAAGTGAGCTGACTGCGGATTTTGTGTATGGAGGCTGATGAAATGGACAAAATGGATTACGCAATTCTGAAAAGCTTGCGTGAAAATGCGAGAAATACTGCTTCTACCATTGGAAAGGAGATTCATCTCTCTGTATCCGCAGTGTTGGAGCGTATTCGTAAGATGGAGAGCACAGGACTGATCAAACAGTATACCATCGTGGTGGATCAGGAAAAATTGGGAAATAATATGACAGCATTGATGGAAGTGAGTTTGGCTCATCCCAAGTATTACGAGAGCTTTACCGATTCGATCAAAAATAACGAGAACATTGTCTCCTGTCATTATGTAACCGGAGATTACGATCTGATGTTGACGATCTATTGCCGCTCCGCGGAGCATCTGGAGCAGGTGCATCGTATGGTTAAGGGGCATGAGGGCGTTACCTCTACGAAAACTCATGTGGTATTGAAGACGGCGAAAAATAATTATTGTTCTATTCCGGAGGAGTGATCCGGTCAGGGAGAGGCTGTGAGCGTTGTTCATGGCCTCTTTTTTTATGAAAAAACTGCCCGAACCGGTCGGACAGTTTTGGATTTACCTTATTTATTTTTGTGCGATTACTTCTCAGGCATCTCACCGTACAGTGCAAAACGGAAGATCTTTGCATCATCCTCAGGATCGGTGCAGAATACAGTTGCCTTGGTGAAGGTAGCATTCTCCATCAGTCTGGTCAGTCCAACCATCTGGCAAAGCTTGCTCTTCAGATTCAGTCTGTCACCATCGTCGGTGATCAGAAATACATCGCTTTTGCAGGTATCGATAACCTCAATCAGCTTATTAACATCAATGTCACACATAGAAATGTGAGAAGAAGATCCCATAAATTCCTCCTTACTCCGAACTTTCCTCTGTCCGGAAACCCTTTCTTATTTATATTTTTGTTTACAGCCATATATTAGCATGAATTGAAGAAAATGGCAATGGTATGATTGTAAGAAATTGCCAAAATATAAATTAGAATATTGTGCAAATAGATGATGATTAAAAAGAACGGTTGTATAAAATGCATAAATGGTAAAAAGAATATCAGTGCAATATGGATAATGAACAGACTGCGCAAGGAAAACGTCGCGGTTAAGAGAACTATATTGATTTTCTGCCTCCTTTCCGATATAATACAAAGTGAGAGACAATTTGTTGATTACATACCGAGGTAAATACATGGATTTGTTTGATTATATGCGGGAAAACAGTATGGAAAAGGAGTCACCCCTGGCAGCCAGGATGCGTCCGGCGTCCCTGGAGGAGATCGTGGGCCAGAAACACATTCTGGGGAAAGGGACCTTGCTTTACCGTGCCATCAAGGCGGACAAGCTGAGCTCCATTATTTTGTACGGTCCTCCCGGAAGCGGAAAGACCACCATCGCACAGGTGATCGCCAAGACTACCCGGGCCGAGTTCACCCAGATCAATGCCACCTCTGCCGGTAAGAAGGATATGGAGGATGTGGTGAATGGGGCGAAGAGTCGGATGGGCATGTACGGTCGAAAGACCATTTTGTTCATCGATGAGATCCACCGGTTCAACAAAGGACAGCAGGACTATCTGCTCCCCTTTGTGGAGGACGGCACGGTGATTCTGATCGGTGCCACCACGGAAAATCCTTATTTTGAGGTCAATGGAGCGTTGATCTCCAGATCCATCATCTTCGAATTAAAGGCGTTGGAGCCGGAGGATATTAAGGAATTGCTTGCCCGGGCAGCTGCGGACCGTGAGCGAGGGCTGGGCGCCTTGAAGGTGGATGTGGATGAGGATGCATTGGACTTTCTGGCGGATATTTCCGGCGGTGATGCCCGTTCAGCATTGAATGCTCTGGAGCTTGGTGCATTGTCTACCCCTCCGGGAGGGGATGGACGTATTCGGATCACATTGGATGTGGCGCAGGATTGTATTCAGCGACGTGTGGTTCGCTACGATAAGACAGGGGATAATCATTACGATACAATTTCCGCATTTATTAAAAGTATGCGAGGGTCTGATCCGGATGCCGCGGTGTATTACCTTGCGCGGATGCTTTATGCCGGTGAGGATATCAAGTTTATTGCCCGCAGGATTATGATCTGTGCGGCGGAGGATGTGGGTAATGCCGATCCTCAGGCATTGCAGGTTGCTGTGGCGGCGGCACAGGCGGTGGAACGGCTGGGAATGCCGGAGGCCCGGATCCCGTTGGCTCAGGCAGCCACCTATGTGGCCACCGCACCGAAAAGCAATGCGGCTTATCTGGCAGTGGATAAGGCGTTGGAGAGGGTGCAGAGTGAGCGGATCAGGACGGTTCCGCCCCATCTTCAGGATGCCCACTATAAGGGAGCGGCGAAGCTGGGACACGGTCTGGGGTACAAGTATGCTCACGATTACCCCAACCATTATGTGAAACAGCAGTATTTGCCCGATGAGATTGTGGGAACCGTATTTTATGAGCCTACGGAAAACGGATATGAGGCAGATATCAGGGTATATATGGATCGGATCAGACGTGAGACAGAGGGATAATTGCCGTCGGGATCCATCAAAGTACCTTGGCGGATGTCTGCAGAGTTGATGAAGGGAGAAAACAGTGAGAAAAAGCAAAGTAAGAGGGAATCGATTGGCGGCAGCCATGTTGATCGCAGTTTTATTGTGCGGCATGACGGGATGCTACGATGATAAGGGTGAATTCAGCGGATACGACAAAACCCAGGAACAGGGGACCGTTTCCTTTGCCCAGCCGGATGATACAGAGGCAGCTGAGCCCACCCGGGAGCAGTCTTCCGACACTCAGGGAGATGAGACAACGGCAGATAATGATCTGACCCAGAGTACGCCGGAGGAAACAGAGCCGGAGACCCCGGAGCAGACGGAGCCTGCCATGGTATTTGCCCCGGTGGAGGAGACGGTGTATGCCACTGATCATTTAAATATTCGGACGGAGCCGTCCACAACAGCGACGATTTATCGGACCATGTATACAGGCGAGCCGGCCTGCCGCACCGGTATTTCCGATGAGTGGAGCCGTATTTTGTACAATGGGGAGGAGTATTACGTGTCCAGCGCATATCTTTCGACGGAACCTGTGGTGGCAGAAAACCTGAGTGATCGGGTGGATCAGCTGCTGAGACAGATGACGGTGGCATCTGAGACGGATCAATTGGTATTGGCAGTGGGACAGAATGACGGAGGAGACCGCTGTACAGTTTATTATTATACCAAGGACAGCCATGGAAACTGGAATAAGCATTTTGAGACGCCGGGGTTCTGGGGATTTAACGGCGTGAAAAAAGTTATTCTTGAGGCGGACGGATGTACGCCCATCGGTTGTTTTCCTTTCCGATTTGCCTACGGAATCAACGATGATCCCGGCTCGGTCATGGAATATAAGAAAGCCACGCCCACCGCTTATATGGTGGATGATGTAAACAGTCAATATTACAATCTGTGGGTGGATACGGAGGATCCGGGGATTGTTCAGGACTGGAAGACCGCGGAGCATGTTATCGATTTTCCTACCTCCTATAACTATGGATTGTTCATCGACAACAATCCGGACTGTGATCCCACACAGGGCAGTTCAGTTATTTGTATCCATTGCAACAGCCCCAGAGGATTCTCACCGGGCTGCATCAATATTGCTCAGGAGCATATTCTGACGCTGGTGACGGAACTGGATTATTCTTCAAGAATCGTCATTGTCTACGGAGTGGAAGACCTGATCGAGTATTGATGGATTATCGGCCTTTCGGTGGAGGAAAAGGTCGGAAAATCACATAAAAATTTTGAAAAAACCGTTATTTTATAATGCAAAAATTGTCGAAATGTGTTACCATAGAAAAAAGAGTCTGCTGCAAAGCCCGGATGACCCGATTTGCAGCAGTTTTTGTCCGCGAGAGAAGAACGGGGGAAGGCTATGCGAGAGCAGATTAACCGTCTGGCAAAGGGAATAATGGAGTACGAGCAGGTGTCACTGGTGCTTCCGAAGGAGATCGCTAAGACGATTTCCTTGAAGGATGTCTACGTCGGTGAACTGCGTGTCTGCCGCGAGGATATGCGGGAATTGAAGGGAGTGATCTACTCCACCAACCCTCGTGTTACGGTGATTGAGGAGAGCTTTTACAGTAAAGACTGCAGGCTGGGTTATCGGATCGAGGTGGAGACTGCCTTAGAGCCGGTGACGCTGACCGGCGAGTTTGTGCTGGTCACCAGCTGCGGAGAGGCCAGTGTTCCCTACACCTTTGTGATGATTCCGGACAATGAGATGGCAGAGCCCATCAACACGCTGGAGGAGTTTGCCGCATTGGCAGAGTCGGATCCTCTGGATGCACTTCAGCGTTTTCAATCATCTTCATTTGTTCGTATGCCTTTTATGCAGCAGCTGAAGCTTCGCACCCTCTATGACGGTCTGCGGTCAGGGGGCAATCAGCTCCTTGCCATGGAGGAGTTTTTGACCGGATGCGGAGCAAAAGAGGAGGTGCATCTCCGGGTAGACGAGACGGAGAAGACCTACCGTGGGATCAATGAGTCCATTGAGGACAGCATTGTGATCGAAAAGACTGCCTGGGGTACAGTGAGGATCGAGCTCAGCGCTGAAGGCGGTTTTATCACATTGCCGGTGACGACCCTTACCGAGGAAGATTTTGTGGATGGTCAGGCCAAGGTTCGGTTTAAGGTGGATCGGGATGCCATGCACCGCGGGGCAAATTGTGGAGCCATTCGAATAAAAAGTATTCGTCATTCCTTTACCGTTCCGGTGATGGCAGATTGCAGCCGTACTGCGGAGAAGGTATTAAATCACGGTTATATGACAGAGTACGGACGATTTGTCCGTCTGGCTGTGGAGTATATGGCCCTTGAAGGGCGGACAGATGAGCAGGAAGACGGAGTGCAGAGGCAGCAGGCGATCCTTCGTCAGCTGGATCTGGCATTGACTCGGTTGCGTGGCGGAAAAAATTCACCTGACCAGCTGGAGCTTTACCATGCGGCTGTCTTGTTGATGCTGAGACGTAATCAGCAGGCAGGCATTCTGCTGGAGGACCTTCATGACCGTATTTGTGAGAACCGTATTGAGGAACCCGGTAATTATTGCTTCTATCTGTATCTGCGCGCAGTCATCGATGATGACCGGGAGCGGTACAGACAGTTGGTGTTATTATTAAATAAATTTTATGATGGCCCTGTGGATCAGGATATGCTGTTGTGGCTTATGCTGCAGACCGATAAGGTGCTGCGGGAAAATCCTTCCGTGGCGATGGCCAAGCTCAGGGACCGGTTTGAGCGGGGAAGCCGTAATCCCTTCCTTCTGATCGAGGGCGCCAAGCTTTTGGCAGCATCTCCCCAGATGTTGGAAAATATTGATGAGTATACCCGTCAGCTGTTATGGACCTGTGTCCGTTACGGTGTAGTGAATTTGGCCCTTTCTCAGATCGCAGGGCGGGTTGCCACCATGAGCAAGGTGTACAGTGAGCCTCTGTTCCGTATTCTGGAGGGACTGTATGAGGTGCACCCGTCAGAGGAGTGTCTGGAGGGTATCTGCAGTTTGCTGATCAAGGGAGAAAAAAAGGGCAAGAGAGCCTTCCATTGGTATGAAAAGGGTGTGGAAAGGGATGTTCGCCTGACACGCCTGTATGAGTATTTTTTGTATGCGCTGCCGGAGGATTATGATCGGAAGCTTCCGCAGATTGTTTTGATGTATTTTTCCTACCATCACGCACTCAATCGGAGAGCCCAGGAGGCGTTGTACGCCAATGTGCTGACCTACTGCCGTGAGGATGAGGGGCTGATGGAGTCTTACCGGGAGCAGATTGAGTCCTTTGCACTGGATCAGCTGTTCCAGGGGGTGATGGATGACCGCCTGGGAGAGATATACCGCTATGCCATCTATCCGGAGATGGTGGATGAGAAGACGGCCAAGGTTCTTCCCCGTCTGCTTTTGGCGAAGAAGATCACCTGTGAGAATCCTGAGATTTCCCAGCTGGTTCTCTGTTATGAGGAGTTGGAGGATGAGCAGATCGTTTCGTTGTCCGGAGGGACGGTCTATGTGCCGGTGTACACGGATAACTGTCTGATCCTTCAGCAGGATATTTACGGGAACCGTTACGCGTCACTTTCCTGTGTGATGACGGATTTCTTCGAGGATGAGGAACTGCTGGCTTCCTGTATGGAGAAAAATCCTGAGTCGGATATGTTGTCCATCCGCACCTGTTCCAGGATCATGAGCGGGGCAGATGGAGGTCGGATCACCGGGGAGAATCTGCTCTCTGTCCTTCGTCGCGATCATTTGCGGTCACTTTATGTACAGAAACTGCAGTCGAAGGTGATTACCGGCTGTTGTGAGGACGAGGAAGAGGACAGCAGCCTCTACTTGTTGTCTCTGAATCCCAAACTGATGAGCCGTGGGGAGCAGGTGGCTGTGACAGAGCATTTTATCCGCAGAGGCAATTATCGGGATGCCTATGACTGGGTTCGCACCTGGGGGCATGAGGGGATCTCGACGGAGTTGCTGCTTAAATTGTGTCAGTATACCATTGAGGAGAAGTCCTTTGCTTCCAGTCATAGACTGATCGGCTTGGCCGAGCGCTGTCTGACCGAGGGAGAGATACCCACCTCAGTGTTGGAGTATTTGTGTTGTTATGATATTGGCAGCAGCAGGAAGCTGCAGCAGCTGCTGCGTATGGGCAGAGAGAGAGAATGTAATCTTTATGATCTGCCGGAGCGCTTGCTGGGCCAGATGCTCTTTTCCGGCTGGAGTGAGCAGCTTGATGAGGTATTTTTCGATTATGCAGCCGGAAACGTGGCGGATGAGGTGCTGGTGCGGGCATATCTGGTAAAGAAGAGTTTCCTCTATTTTACTGCAGATGAGCCGATCATGGCAGATGTGTTTGAATATCTGGAAAAACTGATCTATTCCCGTGAGGTACACAATGGCATGCCCAATGTGTGTCTGATGGCGCTGTCCAAATATTATTCTACGCTGGAGGACCTGACCGGAAAGCAGATCGAGCTTTGCCGGGAGATCGTGGGAGAACTTTACCGACAGGGGCTGATGTTTGCCTATTATCAGAATCTGGCTCGGTTTATCCGTCTGCCCGGAGGCCTTTCCGGAAAGCTGATGATCGAATATCGGGGCAGTAAGCAGAGCCATGTGAGAGTGAATATGAGGATCTCTTCCCGTGACGAAGAGCGGATAGAGGAGACCATTCCCCACATGTACGAGGGATATTTTGTCAAGGCGGCCACCGTATTTGTGGGTGAGACCGTGGATTATGAGATATACGACAGCGAAAAGGGTGATCTGCCGGTGAAGAGCGGGCGGATGACCAAGAGTTGTCTGGTAAATGAGGATGACGGCAGCCGCGGAAGCCAGATCAATCAGATCCTGGTGGAATTAAGCGGAGACCGTGAAGTTCTGCGCCGTAAGCTGGAGCGTTACGGGGCAGAAGATACGCTGTCCAGGCAGCTGTTTACGATCAGATAAGGAGGTGGGATGATGTCCGGATTGATATTGGGTATTGATCTGAGCGATGATTATTGCCAGATCGCATGTTTTGATCCGCAGGTTATGGATGCGGAACAGGTCAGCTTTGCCAAGGACGATGATAATTGTCTCATTCCCACCGTTCTTTGCAAACGCAAAAAAATGGACCAGTGGCATATCGGCGAGGAGGCTTACAGTCATGCTCTGTGCGGACAGGGCACGGTGGTGGATAAGCTGATCCGACTGGCGGGAAAGGATGGAAAAGCTACCATCGAGGGCGTGACCTATTCGGCAGCCCAGCTGCTTTCCCATTATGTAAAAAGATTGATCGAAATACCGATCAAAAAATACAATAATCCGCAGATCGAGAGGATTGTGTTCACCCTTCAGGAGGAAAACATCGAGGTGATGGACGCTTTGGTGAAGATCGGCGACAGCATGGGTCTGCCCAGAGAGGCAGTTCATGTGGCCACTCACTCTGAGGCATATCTCTACTATGTGATCAGCCAGCAGAAGGAAATCTGGGCCAATCAGACCTGCCTGTTCAATCTGACAGAAAGAGGGCTTCACTATTATGAACTGCGGACCCTGCGGGGCCGTACCCCAAATGTGGTGGAGGTCAGTCATGAGATGCTGGAGGAGGGATTCAGTCTGGATATTCTGGATACCGAGTCCGGACGAAAGCTGGCAGATCGTATTCTGCTCTCCTGTGCAGACCGTCTCTTAGGCCGCAAACTGGTTTCCTCTGTGTTTCTCACCGGCAGAGGCTTTGAGGATACCGGATGGGCCAATGAGTCACTGCAGTATATCTGCAACAAGCGCCGTGTGTTCGCCGGTCAGGGATTGTTCTGCCGCGGTGCCGCATTTTTAGCCTATGATTACGGCCTTCCCCAGTCCGCATATCCTTATATCGGTATCTGCGAGGGAAGACTGCAGTCCACCGTCAGCATGAACGTGCTTCATGAAGGGCGCTCCCGCCAGCTGATCATTGCGGCAGCAGGCACCAACTGGTACGGGGCCAGAGCCAATATTGAGTTGATTCCTGACAAGACGGATGTGCTGGAACTGATGGTGACGGCCTTAAACGGTGACCGGAGAATTCTGCGCGTGGATCTGGATGAGCTTCCTGTCCGCCCCAACAAAATGACCAGACTGGAAGTGGTGGTGTCATTTTCCCAGGCCGGATCCATGACTGTCCGCGTATTTGACCGGGGCTTTGGAGATTTCTACCCGGCGACGGACAAAATGATCAGGAAGGACTTCGCGATATAAGTCGTCGGACGGCGTACACGACAAAGCATGCTTGCATGTGCTTTGTCGTGTACATCGGACGGGACAATCGTCATGAGCATGAGCCTCGTCAGAGGCGTAAAATGCGAATGGCGATTAGGATTGCGAGAGTGCAGAGCACGGAGCAATCCGCAGACTTACATTTCGGGAGCGATCCGTAGACTTATCCCTATATATAGGAAAGAGGAAAATCATGGCTAATTTCTTACTGTGCAGCATAAAGCGTGCGGATAAGCCGTACCCGATTCCGACCCTTGGTATCGGAATTTATTCTGCAGAAGAACTTTGTTACTATATGAATCATTATCTGTATCTGCTGGAGGACAATTTTGTCTGCGAGGAGCTGTTGGAGTTTCTGCAGAGTGAACTTGGTCTGGCGGCACTGGTTTCAAAAATCCGCCGTTGGGTGGATGGGCGTTCCGATATGCTGCAGATCATCTTTATGATCGAGCAGGACATTCACTACTATACTGACGGTGAGTTAATTGATTTAAAGCAGCGGATTGATCAGCTGAGACAGGCCACCAAGGCAGAGCGGGCAAAGCTTCGTGCGGATTTTTATCTGGAGGATGGCCGTCCCATGACCGCCCTCAGAGTCTATGAGAAGATCCTGCGGGGAGAGTACGGTGAGCAGATCGGCAGAGAGCTTCGCTGTAAGGTGCTGCACAATGCCGGAGTGTCCTACGCCAGACTGTTTGAGTGGGCTAAGGCCATGGAGTGTTTTGTGGAGTCCTGCCATTGGGGACCCAACGAAGACGTGTTAAAGCAGATGTATCAGCTGACACTTTTAGATGATCTGGTGGAGATCCCGCCGGAGATCTTCAGCGCCATTTCCTCCGCGCAGCAGTTTAAGTGGAAAGAGGAGTTTGACACCCTCTATCGCAAGGCACAGCACAGCGGAAAGGCCCTGGAGGCTCACACCATCATGGATAAGGACTCTGTTCGCAGAGGCGAGGGTCTGGGCAGACTGATGGGTGAGTGGAAGCAGGAATATAGAGTGATGGTGAGAGAGTAGAACGGTTCTGTTTCACCGGAAAAATAAGGGGGTGTCGCACCGGCTGAATTTTAGCCGTGCGGCACCCCTTTTTCAAATACTTAACGGTTAAACGTTATGGTCAATTCGTTCTCAATGGTCTCGGTGAAATCAAATTCCCCATTTCCGCCTACATAGTGGCGGGCCGGCTTTACATGATATACATGAGCCTTGGTTTCATTCCACTCAAGAACGGTGTAACCCCAGGCCCAGGCTTCATCGAATTGGTTGAAGACCCAGTTGTTGTCAATTTTTCCTCTTTGGGTATAGCCGAAGGCATCTCCGGCGGCATCAGAGGTGTTGTAGTCGGGATTGACTGCCTTTAATTCTTTAAGTGTTTCCTCGGTGGTGTAGTGCATACATGGGGCTTCGGAAACCTTCCCCAGTATGCTTTGCCCAATGCCATGACGGCAGACGGACCGGCCGGACTGCGCATTAAGAAGGAGTGTGGTGTCAATACCACAGCATTCCCCTGCTCCACGTTGCTGGCATGTACATGGGATCCCGATGTGACCTTTGCCGTGGGTGAGGCCGGAGCCAAGGAGGTCAAGGAAAACAATATCGCCGCATGGTTGACTCCTGCAGTAAATATCCATCGGAGTCCTCTCTGCGGAAGAAACTTTGAGTATTACTCCGAGGATCCCTTCCTTGCCGGAACCATGGCGGCAGGTATGGTAAAGGGTATCCAGTCCCAGCACATCGCTCCTTCGGTGAAGCATTTTGCCATAAACAATAAAGAAACAAATCGAAAGAACAGCGACTCCCGTCTGTCTGAGCGTGCAGCAAGAGAGATATACCTGAAGGTGTTCGAGATCATTGTAAAGACCTCCAAGCCTTGGTATATCATGAGTTCTTACAATATTATCAACGGACATCGTGCATCGGAGAATCACGATCTGCTGACCGGTATTCTGAGAGATGAATGGGGCTTTGACGGAATGGTCAGCACCGACTGGTGGACCCGCGGTGAACATTATAAGGAGGTAAAGGCCGGAAACGATCTGAAGATGGCCACCGGTTATCCGGAGCGTGTACTGGAGGCTGTGGAGGCAGGGGTTCTCACCAGAGAAGAGATGGAGATTTGTGTGAAACGTATTCTTGGTGTGATCTTACGGTTGGATTGATCTGACAAGTTTTTTTCGTCATAGATCAGCAATAAGTGTGTATTTTGGATTTGAGGCGGAGATGATTTCTCCGCCTTGACTATTTCCTGAAGATATAATATAATTTGTTTACTTCAAGCGGTGTTCTGCCGCATTACATTCATACCCATCATGGGTTCTTATTTCGGTGCCTCACAGTCGAGGAAGTGTCCGATGTGATAGTGTAAATAAAATAGATATCGTTGGAAACGATTTTAACTGAACACGATATCGGCCGATTATGTGGCCTGTAATCGGAGATTTTTTGCAGTGAAAAAACAGAGACTGTTTTTACTGCGAAGGGTTGATGGCTGCAAATATATACAAGGAGGTAGTTTATGCAAAACACAAATCTGCAGAAGTATTTTCCCATGTTGAAAAACCGTGAGGAAATACAGAAAACCATCGACGAAAGAGAAGAGCTCACAGCGATTTTTAACGTATGGGAGAAGAAGCGAAAAAACGAATTTCTGGATTTTTGCTCCGGAGCCAGAGGAGTGAAGATGCTCTACGACATCTTTGCTAAAGCGATTTTAGATCCGGTAAAATATCCGGAGCGACTGGAGGACATTCTGTCCATACTGCTGAAAAGAAAGGTGACGATCATCAAGATCCTGCCCAACGAGGGCATTCGGATAGCGGCGGAGCAATCGCTGCTGGTGATGGACATTGTGGTGAAGCTGGAGGACGGGAGCATCGCCAATGTGGAGATCCAGAAGATCGGATATGCCTTTCCCGGACAGCGGTGCGCCTGCTATTCGTCGGACCTGCTGTTACGACAGTATAAGACCATTCGGGAGGAGGCTGATGTCGAGGAGGAAAAACGGTTCTCTTACCGCGATGTGAAGGACGTTTATACCATCGTTTTTTTGGAAAAGAGCGGAGGCGCGTTCAAGGAGTATCCGGCGAAATACCTGCACTATTTTGAACAGAAGAGTGACACCGGCCTGACACTGGAACTTTTACAAAAATATATCTTCGTACCTATTGACATTTTCTTAAAGAAAAAGGACAATATAGATATCAGTAACCGTCTGAATGCATGGCTTTTGTTTTTGGGAAGTGATGATCCCGGGGATATTATTCGATTGATCGAGGCATCTCCGGAGTTTAAGGCTATGTATCAGCAGATCTATGAGATGTGCGAGAGCGTGGAG
>JAFOFP010000105.1 GCA_017387285.1 Lachnospiraceae bacterium | reverse complement strand
ATATCTTTATGAAAACCCGGAATATCTGTCAGTATCTGGGTGTAAGAAACGACGTAATATTCCTGCCCGTTTATCGTCTCTCTGACTGTCTTTGCTTTGATGTCATCACGAAGGGCATCGTATTGCGCCAACATTGCATCGTACTCTGCCTTTGACATCCATGCACACCAAGCCAGATCAACCGGAGAATAGTCCCCCTCACGACAGACCTGAAGCTCAGGAAACTCGACAGCGAGCTGATTTACCAGAGTGGATTTTCCCAGCCCCTGTATGCCTTCCACAAAATAATTCATGGTCTTCTCCAATTAGATCAGTTGCGGCTGAACTCTGCCAGTTCCAGTCCCGGATTACGATCCAGAACCATACCAACACTCCAACTGTTCGCAAACAGAAGCAGAGGATTTCCATGCATATCCTTCACTCGCTTCATATCGGATGTACCCTGAATCTTATTGACATCGATTTCCTTGTTTGCCACCCAACGGATATACTCGTAAGGCAGCGTCTCCAAGCGAACCTCTACATTGTACTCATTATTCAGACGATGTAATAATACGTCAAACTGCAGTACACCTACTACGCCGACGATAATTTCCTCCATACCGGTATTGAACTCCTGGAAGATCTGGATGGCACCTTCCTGAGCGATCTGGGTAACACCCTTGATAAACTGCTTACGCTTCATAGTGTCCATCTGGCGCAGTCTTGCAAAATGTTCCGGTGCGAAGGTGGGAATACCCTCATAGGCAAATTTTTTCGGTGAGGTGGTAAGGGTATCACCAATAGAGAAAATACCGGGATCGAACACACCGATAATATCACCCGCATAGGCCTCCTCGACGATCTTACGCTCCTGCGCCATCATCTGCTGTGGCTGGCTGAGACGCACCTTTTTGCCGCCCTGGATGTGATTTACTTCCATGCCTGCTTCAAATTTACCGGAGCAGATGCGCATAAATGCAATACGGTCACGGTGAGCTTTATTCATATTTGCCTGAATCTTAAACACAAACGCAGAGAATTCCTCGTTTTCCGGATCGATCTCGCCCTGATCGGAATTTCTTCCCAGAGGGGGAGTCGTCATGGTGAGGAAGTGCTTCAGGAAGGTCTCTACACCGAAGTTGGTCAGTGCGGAACCGAAGAATACGGGAGTAACCTTTCCGGCACGCACCAGATCCATATCGAATTCCTGGCCTGCTCCATCGAGGAGTTCGATCTCATCCTGAAGCTGTGCCATCTGGAACTGATCGATCAGATTCAATGCCTCGGGGCTGTCCACATCCACCTCGGTGGACTCTACTTCCTTCTGACCGCCCATGGCAGCCTTGAAGGTGGTAATCTTTTTGGTCTCACGGTCGTATACACCGCGGAAGGACTTTCCGCAGCCAATGGGCCAGTTGATGGGGCAAGTCTGGATTCCCAGTACGTTCTCGATCTCGTCCATCAATTCAAAGGTATCGTTGGCCTCACGGTCCATCTTGTTGATAAAGGTAAAAATCGGAATATGGCGAAGCAGACATACCTTGAACAGCTTAATGGTCTGTGCCTCAACACCCTTGGAGGCATCAATAACCATGACCGCAGAATCCGCTGCCATCAGGGTACGATAGGTGTCCTCCGAGAAATCCTGATGTCCCGGAGTGTCCAGAATATTGATACAATACCCATCATAATTAAACTGTAATACGGAAGAGGTTACGGAAATACCTCTCTCCTTCTCGATCTCCATCCAGTCAGACACCGCGTGGCGTGTAGCCTTTCTTCCTTTTACGGTACCGGCCAGATTAATGGCACCTCCGTAAAGGAGAAACTTCTCTGTCAGGGTAGTTTTACCTGCATCGGGGTGGGAAATGATCGCAAATGTACGTCTGCGCTTGATCTCTTCTGAAAGCTGTGACACTATATATCCTCCTGTGTATAAACATCAATTCTAACAAAAACAAAACAAATAATATCCAATGATAATACAGGCAAAGGTAACCACAACGCTCCAGAATGTAGTCGGCAGCAGCATAAATACCGTCATTCCAATGCCCAACCAAAACAGGCACAACCCGAACAATCGCTTCATTGCGCCTCCGAATCAACCTTTATTATTATCACTGTATGTCTCTTCGGTTACATTAATTCCCCTGATTTACTGCGGAATCAAATACATCCTCGGGGATTTCCACCTCAACAACCGGGTCCTTTTTTTTCTTTCCCAGTTTCTCCAGAATCTCAGGGATCATGTCCAGAACTTTGTTGGTGGCATTCTGATTTTTGATATTGACCAGACGGATGTTCTCTCCCTGAATCACCAGAACAGAATTAGGGCTGATCTTTCCGCCCATACCGCCGCCGCCGTTGTTGCTCTTGTCGCTGGCAAAGGCACCTGCACCCACGCCGAAAGACACATCTACAAGGGGCAGGATGATGGTATCATTGAGATAGATCGCATCTCCGACCACGGTCTTTGAAGAAATAAAACTGTCCATTCCCTTAAACAGAGAGTTAACGGTCTCATTAAAGGTATTTTTTTCTGCCATTGTTTGTTGCCTCCTTATTTATGTCTTCTCAGCTGTTTCACCTGGGTGATAAGCCGACGAACTTCTTTTTTACCGATCACTCTGATCAGAAGATAAATCAATGTTCCGATGCGGATCCTGCCTCGTGCCTCTAGCCTTCCCTCTGCCACAGCCTCATCAAAGATTGCTTCCAGATGAATAGTCTCCCCATAAAGTGGCATTAACATACCGATCAACCCAAAAACCTGACCGGTCACCGCCGGATCATCAAAGCCCAATCGTCCATCTATCTTCAGCCGCCTCGGCTTTATATGCATTAACACACTTCCGGCAGTGCCAAACAAAGCCTTTATGGCTGTGCGATGCTGTTCATCCTGAAAATGCTTCAGCCATTTTTCTTTTTTCTGCTGCCATTCATCCACCTTTTCCAAAATCATATCCGGATAGGAGGATATCTTTTCGATAAAATCAGCCAATTTTTGCAGAAGTTCTGCGATCCGTTCTCCGATGGTTCTCCGGAACTTGTCTTCACGATGCTCTGTGACCTGATCGCTTTCTTCGGCTTTGCTTTCTTCCGTTTTTTTATCAGTGGTCTGTCTTGAGGATTTCTCCTCTGCTTCTTCAGGTACTTTTCCGAAGGCCTTTCCAGGGGCCTTTTCAGGGGCTTTTTCAGGTTCTTTTTCAGGAGCCTTTTCAGATGCTTTCTCTTCCGCATCTCCATGGCCCTGATTTTTCGAAGCTAAATCATCTTTCCCCTTTAGCAGTGAAAATCCCAGAACCCTGATCCGATAATCCAACTCCTCGTCGAACTCTACACGAACACTTAAAAGATGCAACAGCCAAGTGACACGGACAAATCCTTTGGGCGGATCGGACAGTTCTCTGGTTATGACTGCCTTATACCGCAGGGGACAAAACAGTACCAAAAGCACCACAACAAGAACCAGCAGAATTACCGCCAGTACCAAAATGCCAATGATACGCAATAGCCCCAGGATCAACTCCATGAATTACTCTCCCATATCTGTAATCAGTCTGCGGCGCAGCAGATCCAATGCCTGTACCACAGCCTGCTCTCGGATTTTCTCCCGATTTCCTCTCATTCTGAACTCGCGAACAACTGTTTTTTCGCCAAAATGACAGCCAACATAAACCAATCCTACCGGTTTTTCCTCCGTTCCGCCATCAGGTCCGGCAATACCGGTAACCGAAAGACATGCATCTGCTCCGGCAGCTTTCGCTCCGCCGAGTGCCATAGCCTCTGCCACTTGTTCACTGACTGCACTGTAACTCTCTAATAGCTCGGTGGGAACACCCAGGATCGAGTGCTTAGTCTCATCACAATAGGTGATAAATCCGCTTTTGATCACATCGGATGCCCCGGAAACATTGATCAGTCTGGCCGCTACCAGACCACCCGTGCAGGACTCCGCGGTGGTTACCGTAAGCCCTTTCTCCTTCAGAAGTCTTACCACGGTCTGCTCCAGTGTTTCCTCCTCATGGGTGGTATAAATATTGTCGCCAAATCGTTTGAACAGTTCCTCAACTGCAGGGTTGATCAGCTCCATGGCCTCTGCCTCGTTGGCTGCTCTGGCCGTCACACGAATATCACACTCACCGGTCTTTGCATAGGTGGCGATGGTTGGATTGGTCTGACCATCGATCATGTCTTTGATCATGGTCTCGGCACGGCTCTCACCCACACCGATCAGCTTCACCATTGCAGAACAGATGGTAAAGGGACTGCGTTTCTTTAAATAAGGCACAACCTTCCCCTCAAACAGAGGTTTCAGTTCATTGGGCGGACCGGGAAGAAGGATCACGCTTAAATTGTCAGCTTCTACGATCAACCCCGGTGCTGTACCGTTGTCATTGTCAAGGACGATGGCACCCTCAGGGATCATGGCCTGCTTCCAGTTATTCTCTGTGATATTTTTCCGGGAAGTCCGGACAAAATAATCGGCGATCCGTTGTCTGCTCCGCTCATGAAGAACCAGAGGAAGGCCCAGCACTTTCGCACAAACCTCCTTGGTCAGATCATCCTCCGTAGGTCCCAGACCACCGGTGAGGATCACCACATCGGAGCGCTCAAATGCCTGCCGAAATGATGCGGTCATTCTTTCTTCATTATCACCCACCACGGACTGATAATACATGGTAAGACCCAGACCGGCACATTTTTCTGCCAAATACTGGGTATTGGTATTTACAATATTTCCGAGTAAAAGCTCGGTTCCAACCGAGATCACTTCAACAGTCATGATCACATACCGCCCTTTTTGATCACATGAATATTTTTAATAACATAGTCCACAAGTGACACTATTGTGAGGACCACTGCTGCCCACGCAATCACCATGGCATAAGGGAACTCAATGATCACTGCAATGATCATAATGATCTGTACAACCGTCTTGATCTTTCCCCAATAGCTGGCTGCGATCACCACACCCTCATCGGAAGCAATGAGACGAAATCCGCTGATGATAAACTCTCTGGCAATGATCACAATAACCATCCATGCAGGAAGCTGTCTCGTCGCTGCAAAGCAGATCAGCGCAGAGCATACCAGAAGCTTATCGGCCAGAGGATCCATGAATTTTCCGAAATTGGTAACCAGATTGTTCTTTCTGGCCAGATAACCGTCCAGAAGATCCGTAAGGCTGGCAGCCACAAACAAAACCAAGGTGATCAGATGATTGAACCTGCCGCCCAGCTCTGTCAACAGAAACAGGATGAACACAGGAACCATCAATATGCGAATAATCGTCAATTTATTGGGCAGATTCATCGGTCAATTCTCCTATCAGATCATACTCCGAAGCCCCGGTGATCCGGACATCCACAAACTGTCCGCTCATCAGTTCTTCATCGGTATAGATAAACACATATCCGTCTACGCCGGGCGCATCCATGTAGGTACGTCCCACATAAACATTTTCATCTGCAACTTTTCCTTCCACAATGGCTTCCACCACTGCACCTACCTTGTCTGCTGTTCTGTCCAAGGAAACTTCCTGCTGGAGCTCCATCAGTTCATCTCTCCAGATTTCCTTCTGCTCATCATCCACCTGATCGGGCATGGATGCCGCAGGAGTATCTTCCTCTCTGGAATAGGCAAATACACCGAGACGATCAAACTCCATCTCATCCACAAAGGCCATCATCTCCTCATGATCCTCCTCCGTCTCCCCGGGGAAACCGGCGATCAGAGTGGTGCGCAGTGCAATATCAGGAATCTCCCGCCGCAGTTTCTCCACCATATCACGAAGCTGCTGCTGATTGGTACGACGTCCCATGCGCTTCAACACATGGTCACTGCAGTGCTGGATGGGAATATCCAGATAATGACAGACCTTCGGTTCTTCCTTGATGGTCCGAATCAGCTCGTCGGTAATCTCCTCCGGATAACAGTACAAAATACGAATCCAATAGATCCCATCGATCTTCGCCAACTCACGAAGCAGATCGGGAAGTGCCTTCTTTCCATAGAGATCGTTTCCGTAGAGGGTCGTCTCCTGAGCCACAAGGATCAACTCACGAACGCCTTTGTCTGCCAAGGTCTTTGCCTCGGTGATCAGATCCTTCATGGGAACACTGCGGAATTTGCCACGGACTGAGGGTATCACACAGTAAGTACAGTGCTTATCGCAGCCTTCGGCAATCTTCAGATAGGCATAATGGCCACCGGTCGTCAGCTGGCGGCGATTATCCGCAGCCGGCAATTTATCGATATCCT
>JAFOFP010000104.1 GCA_017387285.1 Lachnospiraceae bacterium | reverse complement strand
TTCTCTCAGCTTCTCTTCACGCTCACGCTCAAACGCCTGCTTCTTCTCAAGGATCTCTCTTGCTCTCTGAGAAGTACGGACAGAAGCATCTGCACTGATAGGGGGAAGTCCCTGTTTTGCTCTCTTTTTGTTCTGCTTCTCTACATTCTCACGAATCAATGTATCAACATCTACATTTTTCATGGATCTGTTTACATAAAGCTGAATCAATGTACGCACAACGCTACCTGCTACCCAGTAAATACCGATACAGGAAGGCAGTGTGATACACATAAATACGGACATCAAAGGCATGATGGTATTCATGCTCTTCATGGTTGCTGCAGTAGGATTTTCCTCTGCCTTTGCACTGCTGGAAGAGGATGACTCCGGAGACAATACCTTAGTGGAAATCCACTGTGTCAGACCTGCAAGGATAGGAATGATCAATGCAACGGAGAGCTTAAATCCGGGAGCCTCCATCAGATTGATGCCGCCAAGGAAGCTGTTCAATGCGATTACTTCCTCTGCAGTGGAATTGATCACACCGCTCAGATCAGGAAATGCCTCAGCCAGCTTTGTCCACTCAGACTTATCAAACTGATACAGCAGATCGATAATACGGTTTACTTCGGTGTAATTGTACTTATCACCAACAGGGAGATTGTTTGCCTTTGCCAGATCAACAAATCCGGTATAAGTTCCGATCACGGCCTGACTGGTAAAAAGTTTCTGCAGCTCGCCTGCTACCTGCATGTAAATGTCTTTGATGGCACCGATGTATGCGGGAATATTCCAGATAACACGGTACAGAGCAAACATGATCGGCAGCTGGATCAGCATGGGAAGACAGCCGGATGTGGGGCTGGAACCATACTTCTCATAAACAGCCTGCATCTCTGCCTGCTGTTTCTGCATGGATACCTGATCCTTCTTATCCTTGTACTTTGCCTGGATAGACTGGATCTCGGGGTTCATCACCGCATTTAACTTGGTGAACTTCTGCTGCTTAATGGTCAGCGGAAGCATCAACAGGTTAGTGATGACAGTAAAGAGGATGATACATAAACCAATGTTCTGAATACCGATGGCTGAACATACATTATAAATGAAGTCCATGATCCAGCCAAGGGCAGTTGCCACCGGCCCAATAATAAAGGCCGAACTTTTTGTCAACAGTAAAAACTCCAATTTGACCTCCTTGGTTTCAGGGAACCGGGTCATATCCTCCCTTTGAAAATGGGTGACATCTGAGTATTCGCTTTACAGCTAACCAGCTTCCCTTTCTTGCACCATACTTTTCCAACGCTTCCAACGCATATTTTGAACAGGTGGGATAATATCTGCAGCAGGGAGTTCGCTTTATCCCGGACAGATACCTTTGATAAAATCTGACACATCCGACTAAAAATCGTTTCATCATGACTCTTTCTTTACCTTATTATTAATATGCGTGGAAATACGATGGAGTTTGTACAAATGCAGCATCGATTGTTCAAGTTCCTGATAGCTTTTCTCTTTTGCTTCTTTTCGGGCAATGATCACAATATCAAGGCCGTTTTTCACGTTATCACAGTTTAATCGATAACTTTCACGGATAATTCGTTTTACGCGATGCCTTACAACACTGTTTCCCACTTTCTTACTGACGGAAATACCGATCCGGTTTTCTTCCCTATTGTTAGGATAAATATACATCACCAGATTTCGGTTTGCGAAGGAAACACCACACCCATAAACAGTCTGAAATTCTCTGTTATTTAACGAAATCACTTTTCCCATATTGGCATACCTTTTCAGAAAACAAAAGGCCACATCACTGCGGCCTATGCGGATAATACTTTTCTACCTTTTGCTCTTCTGGAAGCTAATACCTTCCGGCCGCCTGCGGTACTCATTCTTGCTCTGAAACCGTGAACTTTACTTCTCTGTTTCTTGTGAGGACGAAATGTGGTTACCATTACTATACACCTCCTTCTTTCTAAAAAGCATCATTCTAATTATATTAAAATAACCTTTATTCGTCAAGCAATTTTTGGAATATGTTTCAATTTTTCGTTTATCCACAGTAAAACACTACTTTTCCACCTTAATTCACATGTTATACACATGGTTATCAACAATTTATCCACAAATTCACAGCCATTGTGGATAAATTGTTGATAACTTCCCGTTGCATTTTTTTTATAAATCGGTTAGAATACTATTATATGGCGTATTTTGCCTTTTTTACCCGGGAGTGTTTAATATGTTAAGTAAAATCAGAAATCATTGGGACGATATCATTGAACGTCTTTTTACCGAATACGAATATGCGCGCGCTACTTTGGATACTTTTTTATCCCCCTGTAAGGTCGCAGCAGTGGACGAGTCTTCCCACACCGTCACGATTTTAGCAGAAAAGCAGTTTGTCGGATTCATTGAGAAAAAATTTAAAGCTTTTCTTCCCATTGCCATTGAGGATGTCACCGGATTCCGCTGTGAAGTGATCTATATTTCCAAAGAGCAGGAGAGCCCTGCCCCCGCCCCCCGCACCGAGCAGGATCAGATCACTAATGTAGCTGTAAAAGCCGGTATTAACCCCAAATATACCTTTGATTCCTTTGTGGTCGGATCCAACAACCGTATGGCTCACGCAGCTTCTTTGGCCGTTGCGGAGTCTCCCGCAGAGGTTTACAATCCTTTGTTTATCTATGGCGGAGTTGGACTTGGTAAGACTCACCTGATGCATTCCATCGCTAATTTTATTATTAAGAATAATCCCTCTACCCGGGTGATGTACGTTTCCTCCGAAAAGTTCACCTATGAACTGATCGAGTCTATTCGTAACAAAAACCGCAGTGAATCTGCCATGAGCGAATTCAGAGAGAAATATAGAAACAACGATGTTCTTCTCATCGATGATATTCAGTTCATCGTAGGAAAAGAGGGTACTCAGGAAGAGTTCTTCCATACCTTCAACACGCTTCACGATGCCAAAAAACAGATCATCATCTCCAGTGACCGCCCTCCCAAGGATTTTAACACACTGGAGGAGCGTCTGGTCTCCCGTTTTGAGTGGGGTCTCACCGTAGATATCCAGTCACCGGACTATGAAACCAGAGTTGCTATATTAAATAAGAAGGAAGAGATGGAAGGCTACAATATTGATGATGAGGTGATCAAATACATTGCCACCAACATCAAATCCAATATCAGAGAGCTGGAAGGCGCTTTGACCAAAATTGTAGCACTTTCAAAGCTCGATAACAAAGAGATCAATATTAAGCTGGCAGAGGAAGCATTGAAGGATATGATCTCCCCCAATGCCGTCACTGAAATTTCTCCCGAGATGATCATCCAGGTTGTTTCCGAGCATTATAAAATCAGTCCTCTGGATATCTGTTCAAAAAAGAGAAACAAAGAGGTTGTCTATCCCAGACAGATCGCTATGTATCTTTGCCGTACCATGACCACCTGTCCTCTCCAATCCATCGGAAAGTACATGGGTAACCGTGATCACACCACCATCATTCACGGTCATGACAAAATCGCTGAAGAAATCTTGACCAACGATTCTTTGGCAAATACCATAGAAATCTTAAAGAAAAAATTGTATCCCGCCTAAAGTTATCCACAAAAAATGTGGATAACTTGTGGAAAACTAGTGGAAATCGTGTGTATAACCTGTTAATAGACTGTGTATAACAATTTCCGACATTTTTGTCAAAAAAACGCCCTGTGGACAACTTTAAGCTTATCCACAAGCTAACTTGAGGTTATACACAAACTTATCCTCATCGATTTTTCCTTATAAATCAAGGCTTAAACCCACTTTTACACATATCCACAACACCTACTATAACTACTACAGAATCTTTTATTATAATTTACTATCAACGCGCGTGTGAAAGGAGTCCCGGACATGAAACTTGTATTCGCAAAATCTGATTTGGTAAATGCCATCAACATTTCCCTGAAGGCAGTTCCTTCTAAAACAACCATGCCTATTTTGGAATGTATCCTGATCGAAGCCAGCCCTTCCGAGATCAAACTTACCTCCAATGATATGGAACTGGGCATTGAGACTCTGGTAAAGGGTGATGTTCTTGAGAGAGGAAAGATCGCTATCGATGCAAAGCTTTTTTCCGAGATTATCCGAAAGCTTCCCGACAGCGATATTACCATTGAGACCGATGATCGTCTGAATGTTTCCATCAGCTGTGAGAAGGCTCATTTCAATATCAGCGGAAAGAGTGGAGATGAGTTCTCCTATCTTCCTACCATTGAGAGAAATGATTATATCAGTCTTTCTCAGTTCGCATTGAAGGAAGTGATCCGTCAGACCATTTTTTCCATTGCAGCCAACGAAAACAATAAGCTGATGACCGGTGAGTTGTTTGAAGTAAACGAGAACGAATTGAAGGTGGTATCTCTGGACGGTCACCGTATTTCCATCCGTAAGATCCAGCTCAGAGATAATTATTGTCATAAAAAAGTGGTCGTTCCCGGAAAGACGCTGATGGAGATCAGCCGTATCTTAAGCGGAGATAAAGACAAGGAAGTACTTATCTTCTTCGGAAACAATCATATTCTGTTTGAGTTTGACGATACCCTGGTGGTATCCCGCCTCATTGAGGGAGAATATTTTAAGATCAACCAGATGTTGTCCAGCGATTATGACACTAAGGTTGTATTAAACAAAAAGGAATTGCTTGATTGTATCGAGCGTTCAGTACTTTTGATCCGTGAGAGTGATAAAAAGCCCATCATTATCCGCATCGGTGATGAGGACATGGAGTTGGCGATCAGCTCTGCCATCGGTTCCATGAAAGAAAATATTGCGGTTGACAAGAAGGGTAAGGATATTGTGATCGGCTTCAACCCCCGATTCCTGATCGATGCACTTCGCGTCATTGATGACGAAGAGGTCAGCCTTTACATGATCAATTCCAAGGCTCCCTGCTTTATCCGTGATGATGAGCAGAATTATATTTATCTGATCCTGCCGGTTAATATCGACAGTTCCCGTGTGTGATCTGAGTAACTTGAATGAATAAAAAGACAGGGAAATAAGATGATGAACAGTATTAGAATTAACGATGAATTTATCAAACTGGGTCAGGCTCTGAAACTGGCCAATCTGGTATCCTCCGGCGTGGACGCAAAGTTTGTGATCACCGACGGTCTGGTAAAGGTAAACGGTGAGGTGGATGTGCGCCGCGGCCGCAAGCTTTATCCGGGAGACACCTTTACCTATAACGGAAAGACGGTGACCGTGGAAGGTAAAGCGGAGTAAAACAGACATAGGGATGAGTTTCAATGGAAATCAAATCATTGCATCTGCAGAATTTCCGCAATTATCCGGAGCTATTCATTGAGTTTGATGAAAAGACCAATATCATATACGGTGATAATGCTCAGGGAAAGACAAATATTTTAGAGGCAATTTACTTAAGTTCCACGTCCAGATCTCATAAAGGGTCAAAGGATAAAGAGATGATTCGCTTTGGTGAGGAAGAGGCCCATATCAAAATGATCATCTGCAGAAATGGGATCGATCATCGGATTGATCTGCACATTCGAAAGCAGAAATCAAAGGGAATAGCCATAGACGGATTATCTATTCGAAAAGCCAGTGAGTTGTTTGGTCTGATCCATGTGATCATTTTTTCTCCGGAAGATCTCTCCATGATCAAAAACGGGCCGGCAGAACGCAGGCGGTTTATGGATCTGGAGCTTTGCCAGTTGGATAAGTTGTATACCAGTGAATTGGCCGATTACAACAAAGTTCTGGCGGATCGCAACCGGATGCTGAAGGACCTGTGGGTGAAACCGGAGTATGAAGAGATTTTACCTCTGTATGATATAAAACTGGTGAATTTTGGCAAAAATATAATTGCAGCGAGAGAACAGTTTATCAGAAAGCTGAATGAGATCGTTAGAGAAATCCATTTTTCGCTGACCGGAGGCAAGGAAGAACTGGTGATTGCCTACGAACCAAATGTGACAGCGGATCGTTTTGAGGAAGAATTAATGCGGGGGATGGAAAGAGACAGGTATCAAAAAGTTACCTTGACCGGTCCTCACCGAGATGACATCTGTTTCCTCTCCAATGGGATCGATCTCAGGAAGTACGGTTCTCAGGGACAGCAAAGAAGTGCTGCATTGTCTCTTAAACTGGCTGAGATAGAGTTGGTGAAATCTCTTTCGAGAGAATATCCGGTTTTATTACTTGATGATGTATTATCCGAGCTTGACAGCAGCAGGCAGGAGAATCTGCTTGGACGGATCAATCATATACAGACCATCATGACCTGTACCGGTCTGGATGAGTTTGTCAGAAACAGATTAGCAGTAAATAAAATTTTTCATGTTATGGACAATAAAGTAGGAGGGTACCAATGAGTTCAGACTACAGTGCAGAACAAATACAGATTCTGGAGGGACTGGAAGCAGTCCGCAAAAGACCGGGTATGTATATTGGAACGACGTCCAGCAGAGGACTTCATCATCTGGTCTATGAGATCGTAGATAATTCAGTCGATGAATCCTTGGCAGGATTCTGTACCACCATTCAGGTAGAGATAAATGAGGACAATTCCATCACCGTTATCGATGACGGACGTGGAATGCCGGTTGATCTTCACCCCAAGGCAGGTGTACCTGCAGTTGAGGTTATTTTTACTGTGCTTCATGCCGGCGGTAAATTCGGCGGCGGAGCTTATAAGGTTTCCGGAGGTCTTCACGGTGTAGGTGCATCCGTTGTTAATGCGCTTTCTGAGTGGCTGGAAGTAAAGATTTATCAGGGTGGTAAGATATATCATCAGAGATATGAGAGAGGACATGTGGTGAAGCCTCTTGAAGTGATCGGTACCTGCAGAAAATCCGAGCACGGTTCTACGGTTACATTTAAGCCCGATCCCCTGATTTTCCAGGAGACGACAGTGTATGAGTTTGACACATTGAAGACCAGACTTCGTGAGACAGCTTTCCTGACCAAAAACCTGAAGATTGTGCTGAGAGACAAGCGCGGTGAGCAGGTTGAGGAGCGCACCTTCCATTATGAGGGTGGTATAAAGGAGTTTGTCACCTACCTCAATAAGAGCAAGACTGCTCTCTACTCAGATATTATTTACTGTGAAGGCACGGTAAACGGTATTTATGTTGAGGTTGCCCTGCAGCACAACGACTCCTTCAATGAGAGCACCTACAGTTATGTAAATAATATCGTTACTCCCGAGGGCGGTATGCATTTGACCGGTTTCCGTAATGCGTTGACCAAGACCTTCAACGATTATGCGAGAAAGAATAAGCTGCTGCGTGACAACGAGCAGAATCTTTCCGGTGATGATATCCGTGAGGGTATGACCGCTATCGTCAGCATCAAGATCGGTGAGCCTCAGTTTGAGGGACAGACCAAGCAGAAGCTGGGTAACAGTGAGGCGAAGGGAGCTGTAGATTCTATTGTCAGTGAACAGCTGACCTACTTCCTGGAGCAGAATCCTGCTGTGGCAAAGCTGATCTGTGAGAAAGCCATTGTTGCTCAGAGAGCGAGAGAGGCGGCAAGAAAGGCAAGAGATATTGCCAGAAGAAAGACTGCTCTGGATAGCACCGCACTTCCCGGAAAGCTGGCTGATTGTTCCGATAAAAATCCCGCAAACTGTGAGATTTTTATTGTAGAGGGAGATTCCGCAGGTGGTTCCGCAAAGAGCGCCCGTTCAAGAAATACTCAGGCGATCCTTCCTCTGCGCGGTAAGATCCTTAATGTAGAGAAAGCAAGACTGGATAAGATTTATGCCAATGCCGAGATCAAGGCAATGATCACTGCTTTCGGTACCGGTATCCATGATGATTTCGACATCAGCAAATTGCGCTATCACAAGATCATTCTGATGACCGATGCCGATGTGGATGGTGCTCATATCAGCACATTGCTGCTTACCTTCCTTTATCGCTTTATGCCGGAGTTGATCCGTCAGGGATATGTTTATATGGCTCAGCCTCCCCTGTATAAGGTTGAGAAAAACAAAAAGGTATGGTATGCATACAGCGATGAGGAATTAAATAAGATCCTTGGTGAGATCGGAAGAGATCAGAATAACAAGATCCAGCGTTACAAAGGTCTGGGTGAGATGGATGCAGAGCAGCTTTGGGAGACCACTATGGATCCTGAGAGACGTATTCTGAAGAAAGTTATGATTGATACCGAGTCTGAGTCTGAGCTTGATCTGACCTTTAACACATTGATGGGTGATAAGGTAGAACCTCGCCGTGAGTTTATTTTGACAAATGCCAAGTACGTTCAGAACCTGGATTTACAGGCTTAATTAGGAGGAAGAGAGGATGGATGAACATATTTTTGACCAGATCCACGATGTGGACCTGAAAAAAACAATGGAAAAATCTTATATTGATTATTCCATGAGCGTTATCGCTTCCCGTGCTCTTCCCGATGTGAGAGACGGTCTGAAGCCGGTACAGAGACGTATTTTATATTCCATGATTGAGCTGAACAACGGTCCGGACAAGCCTCATCGTAAGTGTGCCCGTATCGTCGGTGATACCATGGGTAAATATCATCCCCACGGTGACAGCTCTATTTACGGAGCATTGGTAAACATGGCCCAGGAGTGGTCCATGCGGGCACCTTTGGTTGACGGTCACGGAAACTTCGGTTCTGTTGACGGTGACGGGGCAGCTGCGATGCGATACACTGAGGCACGTCTGAGTAAGATCGCCATGGAAATGCTGGCGGATATCAATAAAGATACCGTTGACTTTGTACCGAACTTTGATGAGACAGAAAAAGAGCCTGTTGTACTTCCTGCCCGTTTTCCTAATCTGCTGGTAAACGGTACCACCGGTATTGCCGTAGGTATGGCTACCAATATTCCTCCTCATAATCTGGGTGAGGTGATCAATGGTGTGGTAAAGATCATTGATAATCGTGTGATGGAAGACAGAGATACTGATGTTGAGGAACTTCTTGACATTGTAAAAGGTCCTGATTTCCCCACCGGAGCAGAAATTCTTGGACGTTCCGGTATCGAGGAGGCATATCGCACCGGCCGCGGTAAGATTCCGGTTCGTGCAGTGACCAATATCGAGCCCATGTCCAACGGTAAAAGCCGTATTGTGGTGACAGAGCTTCCCTATGCAGTAAATAAAGCAAAGCTGGTAGAAAAAATCGCTGAGCTGGTCAAGGAGAAGAGAGTAGAAGGTATCACCGATCTTCGTGATGAGTCTGACCGCAGCGGTATGCGTGTGGTAATCGAGCTTCGCCGCGACGTAAATGCCAATATTATTTTGAATCAGCTGTTGAAGCACACTGAGCTGCAGACTACTTTCGGTGTGATCATGCTGGGACTGGTAAACAATGAGCCTCGCATTCTGAATCTGTTGGATATGCTGAAGCATTATTTGATGCATCAGGAGGACGTGGTTACCCGTCGTACCAAATATGATCTGAATAAAGCAGAGGAGCGTGCCCATATTTTGGAGGGCTTGCTCATTGCTCTGGACAATATCGATGAAGTTATTCATATCGTTCGTTCTTCCAGAACTACTCAGGAAGCAAAGCTGAGACTGAGTGAGCGTTTTGGTCTTACCGATGTACAGGCTCAGGCAATCGTGGATATGCGTATCCGCGCACTGACCGGTCTGGAAAGAGAAAAGCTTGAGAACGAGTACCGTGAGCTTCAGGCGAGAATTGCAGAGTTGAAGGCGATTCTGGCAGATGAGAAGAAGCTGCTGGGGGTAATTAAAGAGGAATTGCTGATCATTGCCACCAAATTCGGCAATGAGCGCCGCACCAAAATCGGTTTCGCTGCAGATGAGATGCGTATGGAGGATCTGATCGCAGATGATAATACCATCATCGCCATGACCAATCTGGGTTATATTAAGCGCATGAGTGAAAATAATTTCCGTGCTCAGCACAGAGGCGGAAAGGGTATCAAGGGTATGCAGACCATTGAGGAGGATTACATCACTGATCTGTTGATGACCACGACCCACCATTCACTGATGTTCTTCACCAACAAGGGTAAGGTTTACCGCCTTAAGACTTATGAGATTCCCGAGGCAGGACGTACTGCCCGCGGAACGGCTATCGTAAACCTGATTCAGTTGACCCCCGGTGAAAAGGTAACTGCAGTAATTCCGGTTCGTGAATTTGAGGAAGACCATTATCTGTTTATGGCAACCAAGAACGGTATGGTAAAGAAGACTCAGATCACCGAATACCAGAATATCCGCAGAACCGGTCTTCAGGCCATCAATCTGAAGGAGGACGATGACCTGATTGAGGTTAAGTTCACCGACGGAAAGAAGGACCTGATTCTGATCACCAAGTTTGGTCAGTGTATCCGCTTTAATGAGGTTGATGTTCGTTCTACCGGACGTACTTCCATGGGTGTCATCGGCATGAAGCTGACTTCCGGTGATGAAGTAGTTGCAATGCAGATGGACAGCCAGGGAGATGATCTGCTCATCGTTTCCGAGCGCGGTATGGGTAAAAAGACACCTATGGATGAATTTACTCCCCAGCTCAGAGGCGGAAAAGGTGTAAAGTGTTACAAGATCAATAACAAGACCGGAAATATTGTCGGAGCCAAGGCGGTTAAGGATAATCAGGAAATTATGATTATCACCAACGAGGGTATTATCATCCGAATTAATGTTTCTGATATTTCCACCTTAGGTAGAATCACTTCCGGTGTAAAGCTGATCAATCTGGATCTGGAGAAGGATACCTGCGTAGCAAGTATTGCCAAGGTGAAAGAAAAACCCAATAAAGTCGAAGCTGACGGAAGCGA
>JAFOFP010000103.1 GCA_017387285.1 Lachnospiraceae bacterium | reverse complement strand
GTGCCGTGCTCAATACCGGTGTCGATGGTGCGGCGGAAAATAGACTTCACCTGCTCCGGAAGGGCGGAGGTGGTGATATCCCAGTCACCGGGGGTTCGTCCCAGTAAAGTGTCACGGACACATCCTCCCACAGCGAAGGCCTCAAAACCGGCCTCCTCCAATTTATGAATGATAAATGCTACCTGTTCAGGAATCTGAATCATAAAGCCTCCTAACATTAGTGCGATAATCCCTCTTGTACCATATAAATATACCCTAAATCGCAAATTTTTGCTACCGTTTCTTATCGAATATTTCAACTTAACCTGTCATAGGATGTTACAGTTCCATCTGTGCGAAAATAAAGATGGAACAGATCGGTGAAGAGATGGCAAATTGTCCGGCAGGGAGGGTGAAATGAGCGAGCGTGGGATGGCGGTATTGGATCAGTATGATTTTGAGGTGTTTCGGATCAGCAGGACAAGGGGCGCAATGCTGGTGGAGACCGGAGAGGGATTAAAGCATATGGCAGAGTGCGACCGCACGGAAAGACGGATCGGTGTGGAGCAGCAGGTGTTGGAGGCTCTCCATGAGAGTGGGTTTCCGGCAGAACGGTATGTGGCCAATAAAGAGGGTGGTTGGTTGTCGAAGGACGAATATCAAAAGCCCCATGTATTAAAGGATTGGTTCGAAGGCCGGGAGTGCAGTGCCAGGGATGAGAGGGATTGTCAGGAAGCGGTGGCGATCCTGGCCAGACTGCACCTGGCTCTGCAGCAGATCGACATGGTGGTGGAACCGGTGTATGACCCCGGTGAAGTTTGGCAAAAACACAATCGTGAGATGAGTCATGTGAGGAAATATTTACAGGGAAAAAAGAGTAAAATGCAGTTTGAGAGAATAATATTGGAAAGTGTGAATGGTTATCTGCAGCAGGGAAAGCAGGCGGCGGCGTTGTGGGAAAACAGCGAGGCGAAGCCGAAGCATCAGCTCTGTCATGGTAACTACACCTATCATAATGTTTTGTTGGGGATAACCGGGTTTGCTGTCACCGGGTTTTCTTCTCTCCATACCGGTTATCGGGCGGAGGATCTCTATCACTTTATGCGAAAGGTTCTGGAAAAAAATCATTGGAGTCTGAGGCTGGGCGCAAAGATGCTGGAAACCTATAACCGGATATTCCCCATGGGTCAGGGGGACTGGAATCTGCTGTACTTATTGTTTTTATACCCCGAAAAATACTGGAAGCAACTAAATTATTATAATAATACCAGAAAAAACTGGATTTCTGATCGAAATCGTGATAAACTTGAATTGCTGGAACAGCAGAAGGACGGAAGGGACGCCTTTTTGGCCTATCTTCTGGAACGGACAGAGTTTACCTAAGGAGAAACTAAATGATTGAGCAGAGTGTTTTTGGAACAGCTAAGGACGGCACAGAGGTAAAAAGTTATGTTTTGACAAACCGGTCGGGAATGAAGGTGAAGCTTCTTGATCTGGGAGCCACCATCGCAGAGATCTGGACGTTGGATCGCTTCGGTCAGTTTGGAGATGTGGTGTTGGGCTACGGGACACCTGCAGAATATGAACAAAACAGTGGATACATCGGAGCGGTGGTGGGTCGTGTGGCCAATCGTATCGGCGGCGCAGAGTTTATGCTCGGCGGAAAGCGATATCAGCTGGATGCCAACAACGGAGTAAACAGTCTTCACGGTGGATTTGCATCCTATTCTACCCGGGTGTGGGATGCCTTGGTGGATGAGATGCGAAATCGCGTGACCTTTAAATTATTCAGTCCCGATGGGGATCAGGGATATCCGGGAAATTTGTGGATCAAGGTGACCTATACACTCACCGATGAGGGAGAGTTGAAGATCCGCTACCAGGCCAATACCGATCAGATGACCATCATTAATCTGACCAATCATGCGTATTTTAATCTCAGTGGAAAGCTGGGCGCAGCGGATGTGCTGGATCACAAGGTTTGGATGAATTCCGACCAGATGACGCCGGTGGTCGACGCGGGCAGCATTCCTACGGGCGAGTTCAGAGATGTGGCCGGAACACCCATGGATTTCACGGTTCCGAAGACTTTGGGCCGGGATATCGAGGCGGATTATGATCAAATCAATTACGGCGGCGGATACGATCACAACTGGATGCTGAAGCAGGGAGAGGCACAGATTATCGTGTATCATCCCGAGACAGGACGTCGGATGACCGTGATCACCGATCAGCCCGGTGTGCAGATGTACACAGGAAACTTCCTCCGTGGATTGGTGCCTGCCATGGTAGATGGCAAGATGGTAGAGGTGCCGGGAAAAGATCTTATGGGTCAGGAGATCAAATACCGCAGCGGAGTTTGTTTTGAGACGCAGGTGCCTCCGGATGCGGTTCATCACGATAATTTCCCCAATTGTATCCTGATGCCGGAGATGGAGTATGAGAGCGAGACCACCTATCGGTTTGATGTGGCAGAGGATGGATATTGGGAGTAAAAATTAAGAAATGCGCAGGAGCGGAAGGCTCTTGCGCATTTCTTAATTTATGAAGTTCCGATGATCAATCAAATTTCACGACATCCTCGAACGCTACGGTGTGTCCGGGGCCGCCTTCCAGCATGGCAACAACCACCTCTCTCACGTGGACGCCCAGATTTTTTTGCTGGTCTCTGGACAGTGACTTCACGTCAATGGGTTTTCCGAAGGTGACCGTGACCTTTGAGGGGCCGAAAAAGGGTTTATGGTTCTCGAACAGATCTGCAGAGCCGGTGATGGCCACGGGAACAATGGGGCAGCCGGTCTTGGTGGCCAGCTTCATGGATCCCTCCTTGAAGGAAAGCACCTCATCGGTTTTGCTGCGGGTACCTTCAGGCATGATGCAGATGGAGATACCGCTCTTCAGATATTCGATACCGGTGAGGATCATCTTCAGACCCTCCCGCATATCTGAGCGATCAAAATAGAGACAATGGAGGTTGTCCATCCAGCCTTTGACGAAGGGGATTTTTTTTACCTCCAGTTTGGCGACAACTCCGCACAGTCCCTTAAAGTGGGGATACAGGATCAGCGAATCCAGCATACTGCGGTGGTTCGCCATATAAACTGACGGGGTATCCTCCGGAATGTTTTCGGTTCCGTAAACGGTGACGTCGGCACCGATGATCCAAAGGATCGGACGGAAAATCAGGTTTGCAATGAGCCATTGGCTGGGCGCATGTTTGGTCTCAGGCTTTTTGCGTCCAATGAGCCACACCACGCACCAAGCGGGAACCAGCAAGGTGCCAGCCACCATGAAATAAAGTAATCCGAAGATCGTGCGAAAAATCATGTATACCTCCTGTTACAGTCTGTCGTTCTGGCCGGCATTTTCCTCGCTGATGCGGTCGATCAGCTCATGCTTCATATCCCAAAGCTTCTGAGAAAGGTCAATATACAGGTGATGAGGGTTCACCAGACGTCTCACCTCGTCCCACAGGGTGTTCTGCTCGGTCAGACAGCGCTCCCGGATCTCCATGACACTGGGAGACTCGTAGACGCACTGTCCATCCTTGAAGATGGGAACCAGAAGCTCGCGAACCACATAGGATCCGCCTTTTAAGCGGGTCTTTTTCCATGTGCTCACGGGGTCAAAGAGCAGCAGAGGCTCCTCGGGATTAATCGTCTCATCGGCCAGTGAGATCACGTCTGCGATAATCTTCTGGTGTTTTTTGGAATAAATACGGAAAATGGTCTTGTTTCCGGGGTTGGTCACCTTGGCAACATTTTCGGACAGCTTGATCTTGGGTGTCCAGCTGCCGTCCTCATTCTGAACCGCGGACAGCTTGTAGACGCCGCCGAAGGCGGACCAGTTGCTGGAGGTGATCATGTTGGTGCCGACGCCCCAGGAATTGATGGTGGCACCCTGGCTCTTTAAGCTGTCGATGAGGTATTCGTCCAGATCACTGGAGGCGGAGATCACCGCATCGGTGAAGCCCTCGGCATCCAGCATCTTCTTCGCCTCCTTGGACAGATATGCGAGGTCGCCGCTGTCCAGACGGATACCGTAGAAGGTCAGGGGAATGCCAGCCTCCCTCATTTCTTTAAATACCTGAATGGCGTGGGGAACGCCGGAGCGAAGGGTATCGTAAGTGTCCACCAGCAGGATACAAGCCCTGGGATACAGCTTTGCGTAGGTGCGGAATGCGGTCAGCTCATCGGGAAAACTCATGATCCACGCATGGGCATGGGTGCCCTTGATGGGAACGTCAAACATCTGGCCGGCCAGCACGTTGGAGGTGCCGATGCATCCGGCGATCATGGCTGCCCGGGCACCGTAGATACCTGCATCAGGACCCTGGGCACGGCGGAGACCGAACTCCATAATGCCGTCACCTTTGGCGGCATATACCACGCGGGCTGCCTTGGTGGCGATCAGGCACTGATGGTTGATAATATTGAGGATCGTAGTCTCGATGAGCTGTGCCTCGATGGCGGGAGCGATGACCTTCACCAGCGGTTCCTGAGGGAAGACAACGGTACCCTCGGGAATGGCATAAATGTCACCGGTGAATTTAAAACCGCTCAAATAAGCCAGAAAATCCTCCTCAAACAGGTGCGTACTGCGGAGATAGTCGATATC
>JAFOFP010000102.1 GCA_017387285.1 Lachnospiraceae bacterium | reverse complement strand
GGCTCAGTGTGTTGATCGCTTTCGGGGCAGGAGCCTTGACCGGTATTCTGACCGGTGTGTTCCATACTGCATTGGGTATTCCGTCTATTTTGGCCGGTATTTTGACCCAGTTGATCCTGTACTCGTTGAATCTGTCCATTTTGGGCGGCAAGTCGCTGGTGGCGATCGACCCTCGTGCGAACAAGCTGCTTCTTCACATGAGCGACAACCCTATGGCTGTGGTGGCTGCTGCATTGATCATTGTGGGTGTCATTGTCTGCCTCCGTCTGTTCTTCTATACAGAGATCGGTCTTACGCTGAAATCCACGGGAGACAACCCGGATATGAGCCGCGCCCAGGGTGTGGATGTCAATCGAAATAAGGTGATCGGTCTGGCCATCTCCAACGGTATCGTTGCGCTGGCCGGTGCTCTGCTTGCCCAGTATAAGGGATCTGCGAACATCAACGACGGCCGCGGTGCCATCGTCATCGGACTGGCAGCCATCTTCATCGGTCTGTCCGTATCTCTGAAGATAAAGCCCAATTTTGTGACCAGTCTGATCGGTGTAGTGGGCGGCGGTATCGTATATTATATCATTTACAATTTTGTTGTGCTTCTGGGACTGAAGACCGATTATCTGAAGATGTTGTCCGCCATCATCGTGGTGATCTTCCTTGCGGTTCCTTACCTGAAGGGCGAGTATTTCACCAAACAGAAGCCCATACCCATGAAAAACACATCCCCATCCGGGACGAGTGGGGGAGGTGACGTAAATGCTTAAGATCACAGATTTGCAGAAAACCTTTAACCCCGGAACCGTCAATGAGAAGACGGCGCTGAACGGTCTGAATCTGACCATCGAGGAAGGCGATTTCGTGACGGTGATCGGCGGTAACGGTGCGGGAAAATCCACCATGCTCAATGCCATCGCAGGTGTGTGGAAGCCGGATTATGGCACGATTGAGATTGATGGCGTGGATGTCACCAATATGCCTGAACACAAGAGAGCAAAGTTTTTGGGCCGTGTTTTCCAGGATCCCATGAAGGGTACAGCCCCCGATATGGAGATCGCGGAGAATCTGTCCATTGCTGCTCGTCGCTCCACCCAGCGTAAGCTGGTGAGAGGTATCCGCAAAGGAGAGCGTGACCGATATAAAGAATTGCTTGCAACCCTCGAACTGGGCCTTGAGGAGCGTCTGTCCTGCAAGGTGGGTCTGCTGTCCGGAGGACAGAGGCAGGCAGTTACGCTGCTGATGGCAACCTTAAGCTGTCCGAAGCTGCTTTTGCTGGATGAGCATACGGCGGCACTGGATCCCAAGACTGCAGCCAAGGTGCTGGAGATCACCGACAAGCTGGTGAAGGAAAATCATCTGACCACCCTGATGATCACCCACAACATGCACGATGCCATCGCTTACGGAAACCGTCTCATCATGATGCACGAAGGACGTATCGTGGTGGATGTGTCCGGCGAGGAAAAGAAAAAATTGACCATCAGCCAGCTGTTGGGATTGTTCGAGCAGGCCAGCGGAAGCGTGTTGGGAGATGATAAGGTGATTTTGTCCAAGTGATGGGAAGATCCCAGTGAGCTATGATAAAGTGAGAAAAGAGACGGCCTTTCCGGAAGGCGTCTCTTTTGTATTTTGCGAGGAACACTTTTTGACCGGATGTTGTCAATTGGGTGAATTATGATATAATAGGAAGGACTCATGAATCTACTTATGTCTTGAATTTGTCAGAAAGGAGGCATATCCCATGGCATTTGAAGATTATGTGAAGGCACAGAAACTGGGACTGAAAGCCCATCGGATGGCCGTGTCAGAGGGGAAATGGCCCTATTTGCCCGTGCTGGATGAGATAGCCGCTCAGTCACAGATCGATTATGAACTAAATCTTGGGGTTTCGGAGATTCCTCTTGCTCAGGTGGTGGGAACGGATACTGCCGGACGGACGCAGGCTTTTGGCCCTAATTTTATGCCACTACTGGATCCGGACTCTGAATTTGCCTCAAAATGGGTTTCGCTCTGTGATTCCCAGATGGAGGAAGGGATCCGGGAGGCAGTCAAAGTTTACGAATATATGAATCAGTATTACGTCCGTGAGGGCAATAAGCGGGTGAGTGTCCTGAAATATGTGAATAATCCCACGATTTTGGCGGAGGTCATCCGGAAGGTTCCGAAACGCAGCGACGAGCCGGCCAATCGGATCTATTATGAATATATGGACTTCTATCGCCTTACCCATATCGATTATGTGCTTTTTTCCAAGACAGGCCGATATGCCAGATTGGTGGAGGCTGTAGGAAAGGAAAAAGACGAGATCTGGTCTGAGGAGGAGCGAAAAAAATTTGCTGCCTTTTATCATCAGTTCGAGATGGCCTTTGAGGCGGTGAGAAGAAATCGTGTGGCTCATGTGACCTGCGGCGATGCACTGCTGCTCTACCTCTCCTTGTATCCCTATGAACAGTGTGCAGGAGATATCGACACCGAGATCAAAGAAAAATTGATGCGGATGAAGACGGAGATCGAGCTGTTCGGTGAGGAGGATTCGGTGGAGGTTTCCATGGATCCGGTGGAGAAAAAGGCCTCGGTAACCGAGACGGTGATCAATAAAATCATCCACCAGAGAAAGAAAAAGATCGCTTTTCTTTACAGCGACGAGCTGGAAAAGTCCAGATGGATGTACGACCATGAGCAGGGAAGACTTCATCTGGAGGAGGTGTTCGGTGATTCTGTTGAGACAGGGCGGTATATGACTGATGCCGACGGCGTCGATACGGAACGGGTATTGGGAGAGATCTGCCGACAGGGATATGATGTGATTTTCACTGTTAATCCCAGGATGATGAAGGCATGTCTGAAAACGGCGGTGGAGTATCCGGATACAATTATTTTAAATTGTGCGCTGAATTCGCCTCATAGCAGTGTGCGGGCATATTACGCCCGGATGTATGAGGCGCAGTTCCTGGCCGGAATGGCAGCAGGAGCCATGTGCACCAATGATAAGGTTGGATTTGTGGCAGAGTATCCCATGTTTGGCGTGGCTGCCGGGATCAACGCCTTCGCCCTGGGAGCCCGGATGGTAAATCCTTATGTGAAGGTACATTTGGTGTGGTCCACGGAGAAAGGGTTTGACATGGAGCGTTATTTCTGGGAACAACAGATATCCTGTATTTTCGAGCAGAATGTGGTGGCACCCAGAGATGAGATCGGTCATTTTGGCTTGTATCAATACATGGATTCTACGAAGCGGGAATTGGCGATCCCGGTTTATCGCTGGGGAACCTTTTATGAAAAGATCGTCAGCCGCATCCTAAAAGGGACGTGGAAGGCGGATGAATCCGGCGAGAAAAAGGCGATCAATTACTGGTGGGGGTTGTCCTCCGGAGTGGTGGATGTGGTTTGCTCAGATGCATTGCCTGCGGGGACTGTCCGTCTCATTGAGCTGATGAAGAAGAACATCGCTGCCGGTGAGTTTTACCCCTTTACCGGTCCACTGATCCGACAGGATGGGACGATGCAATATGAGGCAGGCAAGACTATGAAGCCTGAGGATATGATGCGGATGGACTGGCTGATCGACAATGTGGAGGGTAAGATTCCCACCGTCGATGAGCTGAGAGACGAGGTAAAGCCCGTCGTCATGCTGAAGGGACTCTATGCGGCTACGGTGGAGAAGGGCGGAAACGCACTGCTGTGATTCGGTAATAGAAATAAGAAAAGTGGCTGTGATGATTTCACAACCACTTTTTCTATATCAAGGACAAGGTCAGATATCTGCGAAAAACTCCCTCAGCGCACCCAGATATCCATCCGGGTCCACCGGATAACTGAGACCGTGCCCTGCACCGGGGACGGTGACCAGCCGTTTTTTCTGGGAAGAGCAGGCCTCGTAACAGATCCGGCTCATCTCGCAGGGAACAAAATCATCGCTCTCTCCGTGGAAGAAGATCACAGGGACAGTGCTTCTCGTCAGCGCCTCCTTTGGTGAGGTCTCTTCAAGGTTAAAATGTCCAAACAGTTTTGCCCCCAATTTGACAAAGGGATAGGAGAGGTCAGCCGGCAATCCCATTTTGCGGATGACCACCTTCATAATCTCTTTAGCGGAAGAGTAGCCGCAGTCTGCCAGAACCCCCACCACATTTTGGGGGAGAGGACAGCCGGCGGCAGTCATGACGGTAGCGGCGCCCATGGAGATGCCGCAGAGGATGATCCGCACATCGGGGCCGAAATGCTCGACCATAAACGCTACCCAGGACAGGCAGTCCCGATGCTCCTTGATTCCGAAGGTGATCACATCACCCTCGCTTTCTCTGCTGCATCGCTGGTCAACGATAAATGCACTGTGTCCCAGTTTACGGCATCGCTGGATGCCTCCGGAGAGATCCTTTTCCGAGGTGCCCCGATAGCCGTGAAACATCAGCTCAATGGGGGCTCCCGGTGCGAATTCATAATACTTGGCGCAGAGCTTGAGGCCATCGAAGGAGGTGATGGAGAAATGCTCCCGGGGCATGGCTCTGGCTTCCTTGATCCACTTGATCATATTTTCCCGGTAGGGATCGTAGAGCTTACCGTCCGGCGTCTCGATCAGCTCCGGGTCCAAAGGCTTTCTCGGTGCGTAGAAGGCAATGCGAAAGCAAATGTAGGAAATCAGTATAGTCAGCAATCCGAGGACAGCCAGAATACTAAATAAAATCAATAACAATTTCATGGGATAGCTCCTTAAATGCTCATAAGTTTGTCTATATAAAGTCACGGTTGGATGTTGTAGATTATTTTACCGCTTAAGGAGCTTCCCAGTCAACCTGATTTTAAGAAGGAATTCTGAATCCGAACTCCACCGCCTGTCGGTGTGGCTCGACTCGTTTATCCAGTGTATTTTTCACATAGCAGTCTCCCTGATGAAGTTCAATGATCTGCTTGACCAGTGTCAATCCCAGACCGGTGCCCGGTTCTGTGCGGGAGGGATCTGCCCGGTAGAAGCTGTCCCAGACCTTAGAGAGGGCTTCCCCGGAAAGGTGATCGGCGGTGTTGATGATGGAGAATACACCACAGTGATTCTGACGGTAGATATTGATCACAATATTGCCGCCGGTGGGGGTGTATTTGCAGGCGTTGCTGAGCAGATTGGTGATCACCTGGCGGAGACGGCTCTCATCGGCAATGAGAACCAGATCCTCTGTGAGACCATAAGTCAAAGTCAGTTCTTTTTCTGCCAGGAGAGGGGCGAAGGTGTCTGCAATGGACTTAGTCAGATCTGTCAGATGAACATGGTCTGCAGACAATCTTACTTTACCGGCCTCCAAACGGGACAGATCAAGCATTTGCAAAACCAGGGTATCCATGCGCTCCGTCTCCTCCAGAATGACCGAGGTATACTGCTCCTGTCTGTCAGCGGCGATCCCTGCCTGCAAGCCTTCGGCGTAGCTGTGGATGATGGCCAGAGGGGTCTTCAGTTCATGGGTGATATTGGAGATCAGCTGCCGGCGGTTTTCCTCTGCGTCGCGGGCATAGCTCAGGGCGGTTTCCAACTGAGTGAGTTCGTTGCGGGTTTCGGCTTCTTTTTGCCGGATATGTTCCACGCAGGCTTCCATGCGGCAGATCTCGTCGTTTGGAGAGCATGGATAAAGGTGAGAACCTATCTCCAGGGCATCAGCCAGATAAGCCAATGGATCGGTGACGGCGATTCTGATTTTTCGCAGGATCAATCGAAGGGCAATCAGGATCAGTGCAAGGGAGACCAGGTAGGTGGGAATCAGGCGAAGGAGAGCATATCCCAAGGGCCAGCAGCGGACTGCCAACAGAAAATCGAAGGTTCCGTAGGAATCCTCAGTGTGATAGCGCCGCCGGATAAACACCGATTCCAGAAGGTTATTCTCTTTCTGATAAAGGGTTTCGGGATCTTTGTGCTGTGCCTCCAGAAGCTGTGGTAACCCGGGGTAGGTGACGCCATTGACCGTCACCGGGCTGTAGCTGCTGAGAATGCCGCCAAGCTCCCATGCGTAGATGGTTTCCGTAGAGACAGAGGTTTTACTTTCAAGAGTAAACAGGTTGGTCCATTCAACCTTATTTTCGTTGTCACGAAGGTTCAGTTTATCTAAATCCCGAATATCCTCCCCCCATTGGGTGAAGCTGTTGGCCCGGTCAACGGTGACCGGATGAAATTCATTTCCCTCAAAGTAGCCTTCCAACCGGGCTAACGTTGTGTAGAAACTGGTTCCAATGCTTCCGCCGGGAAAGTC
>JAFOFP010000101.1 GCA_017387285.1 Lachnospiraceae bacterium | reverse complement strand
GATCGCTCAGTGCCGTGAGTATCTGGATGCAAAGGGCAGAACCGATGTGCTCATCGAGGTAGACGGAAATGTCAGCGTGGAGAATGCAAAGAAGATGCGTGCCCACGGTGCGGATATCTTCGTGGGCGGAACCTCCGGCATGTTTACCGATGGTTCCATTGATCCGGAGAAATGTAAACTTCTGGCAGATGCAGTAAAATAACTGCGAAAAAGTCGGATGGACTTTTACACAGTCCAATATGTTGGGTGTACAAGGAGGATGAGTATGAAGAAATACGCACTTGGCTTGGATTTTGGGACTTTGAGTGTGCGTGCTCTTTTTGTGGATATTGAGACCGGTGAGGAGGCGGCAACGGCTGTCTACGAGTATCCTCACGGCGTAATGACAGAGGCGCTGCCGGATGGAACGCCTCTTCCTCCCGATTTTGCATTGGAGCATCCCCATGACTTTTTGGAAGGACTGGAGTATGTGGTTCCCGCGGGGATGAGAGCAGGGGGTATCCTGCCTGAACAGGTCATCGGTATCGGTGTGGATATCACCACAGCTACGGTTCTGGCGGTGGATGAGGAGGGTACACCCTTAAGCGATTACCCTGAGTTTGCGTCTCGGCCCGAGGCATGGATGAAGCTGTGGAAGCACCATGGGGCTATGCAGATGGCGGAGCGGATGCTCGAGGTGGCGAGAGAGCGAAAGGAAAGCTGGCTGAATTTTTATGGGGATTGGCTTTCCGGTGAATTGTTTATGCCTAAGGCAGTGGAACTGGCCGTGAATGACCCGGAGGTGTTCGAGCGGACCCATAATCTGATCGAGGCAGCGGACTGGATCGTATGGAAGTTGACCGGTGAGGTGACCAGAAGTGCAGCATTGGCCGGCTGCAACAGTCTGTACCGTTATGACACCGGGTACCCCTCCAAGGAATATTTCAAGGCGGTCTACCCCGAGGCGGAGAATGTTCCCGACAAGCTGGTGGGACGGATCGCTCCTCTTGGAAGCTGTGCCGGATATCTGGTTCCCGAGATGGCAGCGAAGCTTGGCCTTCTGGTGGGAACGCCTGTTGGCGTGGGCATGATCGACTCCCATTCGGCGGTCATGGGCTGCGGAGCATCGCAGATTGGCGATATGGTCAGCACCATCGGAACCTCCGCCAACAATATGCTCAATGCGGTGGAAGGCCCCGGTATTCCCGGCATCTACAGCGCGGCTCCCGATGCAAACATTCCCGGCTTGTTTGGCTACGAGGGTGGTCAGAACTGTGTGGGTGATGCACTGGCATGGTATGTGGATTATTGTGTGCCGGCATCCTATGTGGAAGCGGCCAAGGCAGAGGGTGTGAATATTCATGCCTATCTGCAGGCCCGGGCGGAGAAACTAAAGCCCGGCGAGAGCGGACTGATTGCTCTGGACTGGTTTAACGGTGTCCGCACCCCTCTGATGGATTTTTCCCTGACATCTGCCATCGTGGGCTTAAGTGTCCGCACCAAACCGGAGGAAATCTACCGGGCATTGGTGGAAGCTGTTGTGTTCGGAAATAAGCAAATCATCGACGTCTACGAGGAGGCCGGTTGTCCCGTAAATCGGATCATTGCGGCAGGTGGTATCCCCATGAAAAACTCCATGATGATGCAGATCTATGCGGATGTGACCAATAAGGATATTTACCTGTGCGGCAGTGCTCAGACCTGTGCGAGGGGCAGTGCTATCCTTGGAGCAGCGGCAGCAGGACCGGAGGTTCATGGCTGCAAGGATATTTACGAGTTGATCGACAAGCTGGGCAAATTGTCCGATGTGGTCTACCATCCGATCCCCGAGAATGTGGAGAAATATAAAAAGATTTACGCCCTGTACAAACAGTTGTCCCATGAGATGGCTAAAGATGGCGGCGTGATGAAGGAACTGTTGAAGTTAAAAAATGAGCTGTAAAACAGTGAGACAGTATGAAAAAGTGAGGTGAAAAACGGTCGTTTTTCACCTCACTATCTTTAACTCTTACGGGGTGTTTTGTATTTGCTGTTCAAACCCAGTGATACTCTCTGACTTTGCGGCCAGCCTTAGCCAGTGTGACAGTACCTCGATCCGTTTCTCGGCCATGACCTTTTGTGTCAACTCCGGAGAAACCGTTCCCAAATCATTTAAAATTTCAAGGATACTCTCAGCTTTTCCTTCGGCTTTTCCCTCAGCCTTTCCTTGTGCAATTCCTTCAGCCTTTCCGATGGCGATTCCATCCTCGCGATTTTCCTTCGCGACCCACTTCAGATGCTCATCAACGGTATACTCGAATAAACTCATATCCACTACCTACGCTCGGTTCTTCTGTAAAAAGTCTGCCAAAACGCCTTCGTTTATACATCGGCTTTGTGTGGGTTTGGCAAGGGCTGAATTTCCGGACGATGCTTTGAGTCGATGTCATCCCTCCGTCACCACCTCATCCACATCCCCAGCCCTACATAGCCGATAAGGGTATTCCTGTCCGTACTTGGAGCGGTCACACAGGAGTACCTTTTTCTTTGCATTTTTCAGCATGATCCTGCGGATCTGCACTTCCTCCTCCATGGAATCGGACAGTATACCATCAGCTGACAGACCGCGGCAGGAGAAGAAAACGATGTCGGCGGTGAAGCGGTTCAGAAAGTCCTCAGCACCACTGCCCACATAGGCGATGGACGGACAGAGATTTTTCTTTTTGCAGAAGGGCGAGAATTTGCATCTGGCGTTCGGAATGATACATGGCGAGACTCCCTTTCTTTGGGTTATTTGTGTGTGCGGCCTTCTTTGACTGCGTAAAGTTGCTTGAATGTGCGTAAATTTATCACGAAACTAGAATATTTATCAATTTCTCCGCCAATAGTTGGCAAAAGTCAGTCATGATGGTATAGTAACATATAGATAAAACCCAGTCAATGGTCGAATATTGGCGGGGAAGAAGTGTCTAACGATTGAGGAGGAATTACGTCATGATGAAACTGGATATCGCTTCTTATT
>JAFOFP010000012.1 GCA_017387285.1 Lachnospiraceae bacterium | reverse complement strand
GCCTCTCTGGCAATCTCAGCCTTCTGGATCGCCTTCGCTCTGCCCACATACTGAGGATCCTTTCTGGACAGGGCAAACTCCGCCAATCCAAGGGGATTGGATCGGAAAGATGAGGTCTCCCCGGAGGGGATCAGCTCATCGGTGGTGGTAACCGGATCATGGATCTCAGAAACAACCTTCAGCAGAAGATCATCGGTCAACGCACACATTGCCGGCCAGTCCTTGATATTCGGACCTAACTGGATCGGTGCAGACTCATCTGCCACGCCCTTGCTGTCAAACACGCGTCCCTCATATATGGTATGATCAAAATAATACTTCTTCTTTCCAAAATCACCATCCACGTCGGTAGCGGGGGTGAGATATCCTTTATTCGCTGCGGTAGCTGCAATAGAGCGGGCATCCATCAATGCGACGGAAGCCACCTGTCCGTTCTGAACCTTGGAGCCTTCGCGGTTGGGGAAGTTTCTGGTGGAATGACGGATACTCAGGGCGCCGTTGGCAGGAGTATCTCCCGCACCGAAGCAAGGTCCGCAGAACGCAGTCTTGAGCACGGCTCCGGATGCCATCAGGCTGGCTGCCGCACCGTTTTTCATCAGTTCCATCATAACAGGGATACTTGCGGGATATACGCTCAGGCTAAATGCGTCCGCACCGATATTGGTTCCCTTCAGAATGTCCGCTGCCGCGCAGATATTCTCATATCCGCCGCCGGCACAGCCTGCGATAATTCCCTGCTCAACATAGAGACGGCCATCCTTCACCTTATCTCTCAGGGAATAGGAAATACCATCGCCAAGACTCACCTTAGCCTTCTTCTCCGTCTCCGCTAGAATATCCATAAGGTTAGCCTGCAGCTCCTCAATGGTGTATGCATTGCTGGGATGGAAAGGCATGGCGATCATCGGCTTGATCTTATCCAGCGCAATCTCCAGAACACCGTCATAATATGCACCGTTCTCCGGCTTTAACTCCGCGTACGCCTCCTCACGGCCGTGAAGTGCCAGCCAATCCTTAACCTCCACATCGGTCTCCCAGATAGAAGACAGACAGGTAGTCTCGGTGGTCATAACATCCACGCCGATGCGGAAATCTACGGAAAGATTCTTCACGCCGGGGCCGAAGAACTCCATCACCTTATTTTTTACAAAGCCCTGCTTGAACACAGCACCGACGATGGCGATGGCCACATCCTGAGGACCCACTCCGGGTGCCGGTTTTCCGGTGAGATATACTCCCACCACCTGAGGACACTGAATATCATAGGTTCTGCCCAGGAGCTGCTTAACCAGCTCGGGACCACCCTCGCCCACAGCCATGGTACCCAGCGCACCGTAACGGGTATGACTGTCGGATCCAAGGATCATCTGACCGCAGCCGGCCATCATCTCTCTGGCATACTGGTGAATGACGGCCTGGTGAGGAGGCACATACACACCGCCGTATTTTTTCGCACAGGACAGACCAAACATATGGTCATCCTCATTGATGGTTCCACCCACCGCACACAGACTGTTGTGACAGTTGGTCAGCACATAGGGAACCGGGAATTTTTCCAGTCCGCTGGCTCTGCAGGTCTGGATGATTCCCACATAGGTAATATCGTGAGAAATCAACTGATCAAACTTGATCTGCAGATTTTTCATATCCTTTGACGTATTATGTTTTTGCAGAATACGGTATGCCATGGTTTTTTCCGCACCCTGACGGGCTGCAGCAGCTACCGGGCACTCTGCCAGTTGTCCATTTTCATAAACCATTCCCTGCTGATGTATCTTGATCATTTATGTCTCCTCCTTATTGGGGATGTTTTTCACATTAACTTGATAAAGTGTTTGCGATGGGACTATTATATTTTATTCTCGCCCAGAATGCAAGCCTTAAAAGAAAAATCGGCCGACAATCTCTGCCGGCCAACATCTCTTTGGTTTATTTTACAATATATTTCTCAACCTTGGCGATCAGCTCGTCCTCTTTGTCTCCGTAGATCACCATCTCAATGGGTGAGGAGAGATCCAGGCTGAAAATCCCCATAATGGATTTTCCGTCAACCACATATCTGCCTCCCCGCAGATCAACATCGTACTCATACATGGCTGCTGCATTGACAAATGCTCTGATATCCTCAACTCCGCCCAAGCGAATCTTTGCTGTCTTCATCTTTTTTTCTCTCCTTACACCATTTTCATCCTTCAAAGATCAATATCTCTTCTTGGAAACGGTTCTGGGACTGTTTCTCCACATTGCATCCAGAAACGCTGCGTCGGGCTCGAAGTAGATTTTTTCTTTTCCTTTGTCCGTTCTCACGATCATCACATACAGATTGTCGCTGGCTGCACCGGTTCCGTAATCCCTGGTTTTCGCATACGCAGCCTTCTGTCCGGGCTCTCTGAACTCCTTATAGAAGCAAACCTGCTCAACCTTCTCCATATGACAGGTAAACAGCTTTTTTCTGCGGTTGGTCGTCATACGTGAAAAACAGATCTCACCATTTGCGTAGGTATACTCATACATCAGGCTCAGCTTTCTGCTAAAATAACCCACAATACACAGGGACACAATAAACATGATCAGATTCAACAGGCTCAAAATCAGCTGTCCGCCCATGGGCATCACACAAAACATAAACAGAGATGCACCGCAGATGATCTTCCAGATGGTCAGCATCGTTCTCTGTGCCTGTGTCGTCTCACGACCGACTATATTCTCAACATAAACATCCATTTTTCTCTCCGTTCCGCGCTTTTTGCGCTCCATATCGTTTTCCTTATCATAGCACATTTCTCTCCCTTCCACAACCGGATTTCCGTCTTTGTTTTTAAAGAAATTATGAAATTTTACGGCCTTGACTTTTTTTCTCTTCCCCGTTATGCTAATGTTCAATCCACTGAAGTAATGAAAGCAAAGAGGTGTTCCATGAAGCGATTTACTGTGACTGATTTTTGTCACCAATTTATTGCCAACCATATTTCGGAAGGTTCCTTCTGTGTTGACGCCACCGCCGGAAACGGCCATGACACAGCCTTTCTCTGCGGCTTGGTGGGAGATTCCGGAAGGGTTCTGGCCTTTGATATTCAGGAACAGGCCGTAATCTCCACCCAAACCCGTCTGGATGCCTCCGGGTTTTCTCACATCGGAAAGGTACTCCGGGACAGCCACACGAACATTGATCGGTATGTTTCCCCCGATACCGCAGACTGTATCGTATTTAACTTCGGCTATCTTCCCGGCGGTGATCACCGTATGGCCACCCGGCCTGACACCAGCCTGATCGCCATTGAGAAATCCCTCAAATGTTTGAAACCCGGCGGTCTTCTGGCTCTGTGTATTTACAGTGGAAAGGACACCGGGTACGCGGAACGGGACACCATCCTTCCTTATATTAAAGGATTGGATCCCAGAGAATATCTGGTCATCGTTTCCACCTACGCCAACCGGCCCGGGGATCCGCCTATTCCGGCATTTATTTTTAAACAAGTGCGGTAGCCATATGTTTTTTCAAAAAATAGTCGGATTATAGTTGACGTTTCCGCTTTACTATGCTAAACTGTATCCATTATAACACTGTTACAATCAAACAGTTGTGGCGACCACAACCATTTTAGTTTCAATTAACCCCTGCCGCATATATTATCTGAAGGAGGTACTCCTCATGGAACATACAATCCCAAATCTTGATCCACAGTTAAAAATTCTGAGCAAGCGCTGCTTTGATTCCGGTCAGATCGATCCTGCACTTTACGACAAGCACGGCGTTAAGCGCGGCCTGCGTGAGCCCAATGGTAAGGGTGTTCTCACCGGACTCACCGAAATTTCCGATGTAAACGGTACCAAATGGATCGACGGAGGTAAAGTTTCCATCGAGGGCGAGCTCTTTTATCAGGGATACAATGTCCACGATCTGGTCAAGGGCTTCAGCAACCGCTGCTTTGGCTTCGAGGAGACCATCTATCTTCTCCTCTTCGGTGAGCTTCCCAATATGCAGCAGTTCTCCGAATTTGTGCAGATCCTCAGCGCATTCCGTGTGCTGCCGGATAAATTTACCCGTGACGTTATCATGAAAGCTCCCACCGCGGATATGATGAATACCCTGCAGCGAAGTGTTCTGACCCTGTTCTCCTACGACGATCGTCCCGACGATCTCTCCACCGAGAACGTACTTCGTCAGTCCCTTCAGCTGATCGCTCAGTTCCCCCTGATCTCCCTCTACGGTTATCAGGCTTACCGCCACTATTATCTGGATAAGAGCCTGATCATCCGCCGACCCAAGATGCAGCTGTCCACCGCAGAGAACATGCTGAGACTTCTCCGCCCCGACGGCGAGTACACCGAGCTGGAGGCAAAGGTTCTTGATGTTGCTCTGGTCCTTCATGCAGAGCACGGCGGCGGTAATAACTCCACCTTTACCACCCACGTCGTTTCCTCCACCGGAACCGACACCTACTCCGCCATTTCCGCATCCTTGGGATCCCTTCGCGGCCCCAGACACGGCGGTGCCAACATTAAGGTCCATCAGATGTTTGCCGACCTTAAGCAAAATGTTCAGGATTGGGAAGATGAGGCTCAGGTCAAGGATTATCTGGCGAAGCTTCTCAACAAGCAGGCCTTTGATAAATCCGGTCTGATCTACGGCATGGGTCACGCGGTCTACACCCTTTCCGACCCCAGAGCAGTGATCCTGAAAAAGTTCGCCCGTGAGCTCTCCGAGGAGAAGGGCCTGACCAGAGAGTTCGCCCTCTATGAGCGGGTTGAGCGTCTGGCCACCGAGATGATCTCCCAGAACAAAAATCTTCCCAAGGCAGTATGTGCTAACGTGGACTTCTACAGCGGTTTTGTATATACCATGCTGGGTCTGCCTCAGGAGCTGTTTACCCCCATCTTCGCCATCGCCCGTATTCCCGGTTGGTGCGCACACCGCATGGAGGAGATCGTCAACGCCGGAAAGATCATTCGTCCCGCATACCAGTATGTAGGTACGCATAGAGACTATGTTCGCCTGAGCAAGAGAGATTAATCTCTCTTGCTTTTCCTTTGGATAGCGCGAATGATTTTGCTATGGAAACATAATTTATATATGATAAAAAAGGAAGTTTATCTCATATGACCCAATTATTGCTTCGCCTATTTATTAAAGATCATCAAAATACCTGTGATCCCCATGTCCGCTCCGCCGTGGGCAAACTATCCGGCATTGTAGGCATCATCTGCAACCTGATCCTTTTTACGGGAAAGATCATTATCGGTACCATTTCGGGTGCCGTTTCCATCACTGCCGACGCCATGAACAATCTGTCCGACGCCACCAGCTCCATCATCACCTTGTTAGGCTTCAAGCTGGCAGAACAACCCGCCGACGAAAAACACCCTTATGGCCATGCCCGTTTTGAGTATTTGTCCGGTCTGGCTGTGGCGGCACTGATCGTTCTTATCGGTTTCGAGCTGGCCAAATCTTCCATAAACAAGATCATTAACCCTGCACCGGTGGAGTTCTCCCTGGCTCTGGTGATTGTTCTGGTGCTCTCCATTCTTCTTAAGCTGTGGATGTGCCTGTTTAACCGCACCACCGGCAGGATGATCAATTCATCCACCCTTCTGGCCACCTCCGCCGACAGTCGGAACGACGTGATCACCACGGCTGCTGTTTTGCTGGCCTCCATCATTGAAACGACCACTAAGCTTCCGGTGGACGGTTTTTTCGGTCTCGGCGTCTCCCTGTTTATTTTGTACAGCGGGGCTAATCTGGCCAAGGAGACCATCAGTCCCCTTTTGGGAGAGTCTGCATCCCCGGAGTTACAGGCTTTGATCGTCGATTACATCAGCGCTCACCCCAAGGTTCTCGGTTACCACGATCTGATGGTTCATGATTACGGCCCCGGACAACGGTTCGCCACCATTCATGTGGAGATGGATCAGAAGGAAGATCCCCTGACCTGTCATGAGATCATCGACGATATGGAGCGCGAATGTCTGAAAAGCCATAATATTCATCTGGTGATCCACTATGATCCCATCGTCACCGACGATCCCGAGCTGAGTCGACTCCACGCACTGGTGGATCAATTGTTGACGGACATCGATCCGGAATTACATACTCATGATTTTCGCATGGTCAGAGCCAAGGATTTTACCAACCTGATTTTTGATGTGACCCTTCCGGAGCATTTAAAAAAGGAGGAAAAGTCCATCAAGCATCAGCTTGATGAGAAGCTCTCCCTCCTTGAAGAAACCACCTATTACACGGTTATTACCTTTGACCAGCCGGTGTTTAACCGGAACTGTTCGGGCACTTGATTCTCCTTAGTTTCCGTTTGCCGGCTGCTTCTCGCCTCTTCCCAAGTAGGAATCCAGCTGATAACCCAGCAGCGCTTCGATTTCCTCCTCTGCCTCACCGGCCAGAGATACACAGAAGCTGTGATCGATACTCTGATAAGTACCCTTCTTACCATCGAAGGTTCCTTTGACAATAATGATAGCCATATCCTCGGAAGGCTCTTTTAGGCCATATTCTCCGGAATACATTTTCTCTATCAAGGCATACATCCGGTCTGCCTGTTCTTTATCTGCCAGATGACCCCAGTAGTTGGTGATCAAATCCTCACCATCATCATAGCACTCCATGTTAAAGTAAATGTCGTCCACCACTTCACGGGTATTTCTGAGGATTTTTACTTCCACATAGGCACTGGCATAGTTAAGAACTTCCTGCTTTTCCTCTTTAAGCGCAGATACAAGCGTCTCCCAGACTTCCTTTTCCTCTTCCGTTACCGACTCACTGCTCATCTGCTCCAGATAGCACTCCTTCGTGCGCACCATAGAGTCCAGAATCGGCAGATTTACCGTCCGGTAATTTCCGGTTCCGGGAATCTCCGTGTAAATGCAGATCGCATCCAGATAATCCTTGGCATAGAAATCCGTCACCCCTACATACCACTCAGCGAAATCCACTTCCCTCACTTCTTCTTTCATCACCTCAAGCACCTTAAGGGCCTGTTCATTGGTGATCCAGCCATGATAGCTGTAACATCTTCCCTGATCTCCGATCTTAGGCAGGGTACAGAAGATATCACGGAACGCCTCCAT
>JAFOFP010000100.1 GCA_017387285.1 Lachnospiraceae bacterium | reverse complement strand
GATGGCACCACGATTTTAGGGCTACCCAAATGTCAGCATCGTCTAATTGGGTAAAATGATGCAAGGCTTCTGGGGTAAGTTGGGTTGCACCTTGCGTTAAAAAGTAACGAAGCGATTCGCTGCCAAATAGGGTGGGGTCTTGTTGGGCTACATGCCTAGCTCGTAGCATGGTTTTATGCAGCATAATTTCGGCAGCGTAGGCCGTTTTGTGCAGGTAAACTTGCCAATACATCAAGCGTCGGCTCATCAAAAAGTTCTCGATAGAATAGATGCCCTTGGCTTCTACCACCAATTTATCGTTTTTGATGTTGAGCATCTTGATGATGCGGGCCGAACCAATGTTGCCCTCGGTAACGCCCGAAAAGAAACTATCGCGCCTTAGGTAGTCTAATCGGTCCATGTCTAGTTGGCCCGATACCAGTTCGTGTAAGTAACCTTTGGCGTAGGTGTTGCGTAAGATTTGAAGGGTAAGGTCTAATTGGCCGTTAAAATCTCGGTTTAGTTGCTCAATAAGTGCAAGGCCTACTTCTTCGTGCGAGTGATGGGTAAAAAAGAAATCTTCTAACGTATGCGAAAATGGTCCGTGACCCAAATCGTGCAGTAAAATAGCTGCGTAAACAGCGTTGGCTTCGTCGTCAGTAATTTCGTTCCCTTTGTTTTGCAAGGTTTTGATGTATATGGAGTAAAGCATAAAAAAACTGACAGAAGAAAACCATTCCAATTTCCTGAAGGATATCCATTTTTCGAGATTTCATATAACAAATAAATAATGAATAAATATAAAAAGCTATGAACAATACCCATCGCAATATTTATATTTCCCGTCATCAATAAAAGAGGGGCTGCAAAAAAGGTTGCCGAATCAATTTCCATAGATGTTACATACGCAAAATCTTTTAAAAACAATCCATGCTTCCACATCTCTGTTGCATGTCTCATTGCAAGCGAAGCATCCATATCCAACAAATCATAGGAAATGGTAAAATTAAAATATGTAATCATCACGAATTGAGCAATTACAAATACAACTAATATACCTGTTAAAAGCCTGCGTTCCAGCATATTTATCCTTTCCTCTCTGCTTTGTACTTATATAAAATACACCTCTGGCTTAATGACCAGAGGTGTAAAAAACAACGCCTATACAATTACTCCTCTACCGGAGCCTCCTCAGCAGGTGCCTCAAGAACCTTCATGCTGATGCTGATCTTGTGCTCTTCCTCATTGAAATCAACGATCTGAGCGGTGATCTCCTGTCCGATGGACAGTACATCTGCGGGCTTGGGAACCTTTACTCTGGAAATCTGTGAAACATGAAGCAGTGCATCTACACCGGTGGACAGCTCAACAAATGCGCCGAAATCGGTCATACGTGCAACGCGTCCCTCAACGATAGTACCGGGTGCATAACGCTCAGCAGCGTTTGCCCAAGGATTCTGATCCTCAAACTTCATGCTCAATGCGATACGGTCACCGTTGATATCCTTGATATACGCGGTAACTTCCTGACCAACCTTGAATACCTTCTTAGGATTCTCGATACGGCCCCAGGACATCTCGGAAATGTGAAGCAGACCGTCTGCTCCGCCAAGATCGATAAATGCACCGAAATCAGTCAGATTCTTAACGGTACCGGTGACAGTCATACCAACCTCAATACGATCAAACAGTTCCTTCTGCAGAACTGCCTTCTTCTCAACCATGAGCTGCTTGCGATTACCGATGATTCTTCTCTTTCTGGGATTGAACTCAGTGATCACGAACTCGATCTCCTGACCTGCATACTTCTCCAGATTACGCTCGTAAATATCGGAAACCAAGCTGGCAGGGATAAATACGCGTGCGCTCTCAACGGTCACGCTAAGTCCGCCATCCAGTACCTGGGTAACGGGAGCGGTGAGAACCTCACCATTGTTGAACGCCTCCTCGAGACGCTTGTTGCCGCGGTCTGCAGCAAGACGCTTGTAGGACATAGCAACCTGTCCCTCGCCATCATTTACCTTAACGATCTTCGCCTCCAGAGTGTCACCGGGCTTTACAACCTCGGTAAGAACTACAGAAGAGTCGTTGGTAAACTCGGACTTGGTAATAATACCATCTGACTTGTAACCTATATTTAAGATGATCTGATCATCTTTAACATCGATAACTGTTCCGGTTACGACCTCCCCTGTATGAATTGTTTTCAGGCTTTCTTCCAGCATCTGTTCAAAACTTAAGTCTGACATTTGTATAGACCTCCTCAATAATATTCTTTGGGGTGGAAGCACCCGCTGTGATACCGACTGAAGCATCCGTCCAGAACCAGTCATCCCCTATATCCAGGGCTGTCTGTATGTAATATGTCTTCGGGCAATGCTGTCTGCATATCTCGTATAGCTTCTGTGTGTTTGAACTGCTCCTGCCACCGATAACCAGCATCACATCAGACTCCTCTGCCAGAAGTGCTGCCTCCCTTTGACGCTCGTAGGTCGCATTGCAAATCGTATCCACAGCAGTACTATCATAACTCTTTTCTGAAATTTTTTCAACAACATCTTTAAATTTCTTGTAATTAAATGTCGTTTGCGCTACAATGCACACGGTTTTTCCGGGCTCGGGCGCATATTGCAGGGCATCTTCAACGTTTTCCACTACCGTTGCAGGTATTTTGCTCCATCCGACGATACCCTGAACTTCCGGGTGCGCACTGCTTCCCACCACCACAATCTGACATCCCTCGGCAGATTTTTCTTCCACGATGCGATGTATTTTCTTTACAAAGGGGCATGTGGCATCAACTAACTTGATCCCGGGGCGATCCAGCCTCTCATAAAGCTCCCGTCCGATTCCGTGAGCACGAACAACCATGATACCATTGCTGATCTCATCTGCCTGCTCAATGGATTCTATCATTTTAACTCCTTTTCCCTCGAGATCGGCAAGAACCTGTTCATTGTGTATGATAGGACCCCAGGTATAGATGGGAACACCGGGATTTTCGGCAATCTGCTGATAGACCGTGTCCACAGCCCGCTTCACGCCGAAACAAAACCCCGCCGTCCTGGCAATTGTTACTTTCATCGTATCCTTACCCTTCTTCTGTGTTACTTGATCTTTAACACTTCCGGATTTTTCTCCGCCACCAGATTCATCATCGCCTGCAGTACTTCATCGATGCCCATCTCAGAGCTGTCGAGGAGAATTGCATCCTCGGCCTGTCTGAGGGGAGAATGTTCACGATTCATATCGCGATAATCCCTGGCAATAATATCTGCCTCCACTTCATCAATCGTTGTATCAACAACGCCTTTTTCCAAAAGCTCACGGTATCTGCGCTCGGCTCTCACCCGGGAACTTGCCGTAAAATACACCTTCAGCTCTGCATCGGGAAGAACTACCGTTCCGATGTCTCTGCCATCCATCACCACGTCAGAACGTCTGCCAAGCTCCTGCTGAAGCTCGACCAGTTTTTCACGGACAACCAGAATAGCTGAAACCTTTGAAGCCATACTGCCTGCTTCCTCGGTCCGAATACGGGAAGTCACGTTTTCTCCGTTCAAATAGACCTGCTGCACGCCATCTGCATACCCAATGTCCAAGGTCACCTGATTAAGAGCCGCCCGGAGCGCTTCCTCATTCTTCATATCCAGTCCGTTGTCCATTACAAACAATCCGATTGCCCGGTACATCGCTCCTGTATCCACATAAATGAATCCGATTTTCTTTGCCAACGCCTTTGCGATGGTACTTTTACCTGCACCTGCAGGTCCGTCAATTGCAATTTTCATCTTCACTCGCTCCTTTTCCTGCTGCATAGCCTGTTGACCAGGCAATCTGCAGATTATATCCACCGGTCACTGCATCAAGATCCAGCAATTCTCCGGCCATGTACAAACGTTTGATTGTTTTACTCTCCATGGTGGAGGGATTTATCTCACTGACAGCCACACCACCTTGGGTAATGATTGCTTCATTGAATCCCCTTGTCCCGGTCAAGGTCCACGTCAGATGCTTCAACAAGTACGCCAGCTGTTGTCTTTCCTCTCTGGTCACCTCATTCACAAGCTTGTCCTGATCTATCCCGCTGCGTGAAACGATCAAGGGAATCAATTTGGCAGGAAGCAATCTATCCAGACTGTTTTTGAACTGGCGATTGGGTGCCTCCTCAAAATCACGGCGAATGCGCTCATCCAGCTGCTCGATACTGAGTGCCGGCTTCAGATCGATGGACAACGGCAGCTCAGTATCCATCAATTTTCTGGTGATTTTACTGCTTCCGCTCAAAATACAAGGTCCGCTGACTCCGAAATGGGTAAACAGCATCTCACCGAAATCCGTATAAAGCGGTTTTTTCCCTCCGCCAATACTGACAGAAACATTTTTCAGCGACAATCCCTGCAGGGAAGTGATCTCCGGCTCTTTTACCTCCAAAGGAACCAATGCCGGCACCGTCTCTTTGATCCTATGTCCCGATTCCACAGCCATCCGATGTCCGTCACCGGTTGAACCGGTGGATGCATAAGACAACCCTCCTGTGGTTAAAATAACACTGTCCGCAGGTACACGATTACCATTTTTTAAGACAACGCCGAGACAATGACCGTCCTCTATCCAAAGATTTTTTACCGCAGTGTGCAAATGTACTTCCACATGGTATCTGTCCAGCAACCGGGCAAATGTCCTGATCACATCAGAAGACTTGTCAGACTGGGGAAATACACGATTCCCCCGCTCGGTCTTGAGTTTAAGTCCTGCGTTTTCCAGCATCTCCATGACCTGAACATTGTCAAAGCGATAGAATGAGCTGTACATAAACCGCCCATTGCTGATCATGTGATGAAAAAAGTCTTCCGCATCTCCTGCATTGGTCACGTTACATCGGCCTTTACCGGTAATGAAGAGTTTTTTTCCCAGTTTTTCATTTTGCTCAAACAGCACAACCCGACAGCCCTCCTCAGCCGCCGATATCGCCGCCATCATGCCGGCCGCACCGCCTCCGACCACCACAATCGTTCTCATATGTTTTTCACCTTAAAATCACGCTCCGATTCACGCCGCTGATCCTTCTTCGCAATATCTTCGCGCTTATCATAGAGTTTCTTTCCCCGTGCAAGTCCAAACTCCACCTTAACAAGGCTTCCCTTAAAATACACCTGCAGCGGTACTACCGTGTAGCCCTTCTCCCGGATCTTTCCATTAATCTTATTGATCTCATAGCGATGCACCAAGAGTTTGCGCACCCTCAGTGGATCACGATTGAAAATATTGCCTTTTTCATAAGGGCTGATATGAAAGCCGTAAATCATCATCTCGCCATTTTCGATGCGGATATAGGACTCCTTGATACTGCCCTTGCCCATACGAAGGGATTTTACCTCGGTTCCAACCAGTGAGATGCCTGCCTCGTATTTTTCCTCGATGAAATAGTCGTGATACGCCTTTTTATTGTTGGCGATCAACTTGATACTATCCTTACTCCCCATTGCTAACTCCTCTATTTGTATCAGCACTCATCTGCTGCTTTTTATACCGCTCTTTTTTCGCTTTTTTTGTTTCACGATCACAAACTCTACCGTATTCAGATAGCGATCCACCCCTACTGTCTTTACCCGGACGTGCTGGCCAAGGCGGTAACGGTTTCCGGTGCGATAACCAACCATCTCCATGGCATCTCTGTCATAATCATAAAAATCATCTTCCAGATTACTGATATGGACAAAGCCCTCCACGGTATTTTCCAACTCTACATACATGCCGTAATCGCTCATCCCGGATACGACTCCGTCAAAGCATCGTCCGATGCGGCTCTCCATGTACTGACACTTCTTCATCTTATCCGTCTCGCGCTCAGCCTCGTCAGCCTGTCTCTCGGTATGGGAAGTTTTTTCCGCAACCTCAGGCAAGATACGCTCATAGTGTTCAATCTGTCTGCCACTCATTCCGCCGTGTAAGCATGCTTTCATGATCCGATGGATCTGGAGATCCGGATATCGACGGATCGGTGACGTGAAGTGAGTATAATATCGGGCGGCCAGACCGAAATGTCCGGTACAATCGGTACTGTATCTGGCACGTTTCATCGACCTCAGCGTCAATCTGCTGATCATCGCCTCCTCGGGCGAATCCTCGATCTTTGACAACAGCTTCTGCACCTCTTTGGGATGCACATCACCGTTCACACGAATATGGTAACCGAAATTGTTGATTAATGCAACCAGCTTTATCATTTTTTCTCGATCCGGCGTGTCATGGGTACGGTATAAAAACGGGATTTCCTGCCAGAAATACGTCTCCGCAACCGTCTCGTTGGCCATCAGCATAAAATCCTCGATCAGTTTTGTAGCGCTGTTTCGCTCGTAGGGTTTGATCTCCAACGGGACACCGTCACGATCCAATATGATCTTACTTTCCGGAAAATCAAAATCGATGGAGCCACGTTCACGACGACGTGCTCTCAGCTTCTCAGACAATTCCTTCATCAATGTGAACATCGGAACGAAATCGGCATATTTCTCCGACTCCACAATATCGTGATGCTCAATGATCTTATTTACACCGGTATAAGACATCCGTCGATCCACACAGATCACGGATTCTCCGATCCGATGAGCGATAATCTTTCCTTCCTCATCAATATCCATCAAGCAGGAAAAGGCCAGTCTGTCTACCCCTTCATTGAGGGAACAAATACCGTTTGACAGTTGATGGGGAAGCATGGGAATCACCCGATCAACCAGGTATACGCTGGTTCCGCGGCGAAGAGCCTCCCGATCCAGAGGACTGCCTTCCTTTACATAATGACTTACATCTGCAATGTGTACACCCAGATGATAGACACCATCCGTCTTTGTCAGGGTGATGGCATCATCCAGATCCTTTGCGTCCTCTCCGTCAATGGTCACCGTCTGAAGATGTCTGAGATCCATCCGCCCGGCAATCTCCCCTGACTCCACCTTGGAAGGGATGGTTTTCAGCTGCTCCTTGACATCATCCGGAAAATCCTCCGAAAACCCGTAAGCCTTCACCACAGACAAAATATCCACTCCCGGATCATCCATATGACCCAGTATTTCCACGATCTCACCCTCCGGATTTTTGCCGGGAGCGCCGTATGAAGTCAATTTTACCACTACCTTGTGTCCGGTAACCGCGCCGTGAATATGAACCTGATCCACAAAAATATCACGATCAATGAATTTGTTATCCGGAATCACAAAGCCAAACTGCCGTACCTGCTCAAATGTTCCCACCAATTGGGTAAAGCCTCTGGATACGACTCTGACGATATGCCCCTCGGCACGTTTTTCCCCATCCTCCTCGCGGGTGATCACCAACTCCACGGTATCCCCGTGAAAAGCATCATGGGTAAACTCCTCCGCAACAAAAATATCTCTTTCCCGCCCCTCCACACGGACAAAACCAAACCCTTTCTGATTTCCCGTATAGACTCCGGTAACCGTCTCCGCTGAAAGAGGACCGTATTTTCCGCGGTTTGACAAAGAAATTTTACCTTCGGAAAGTAATGTGTCCAGCACCTCCTGCAGTTCTCCCCTTTTTTCCCGGGGTACATCCAGCAAGGACGCCAGTTCCTTTAATTTCATAGGACGATATTGCTTATCCCTGAACAGGGAAAGCATCATCTCTTTACGCTGTTTTAACTGATCTGCATCCACAGACTCACCTCCAATCATACAAATAACCAATCAATTGTGCCGGTTATTCGTTAAACCACTTAACTCATCAAATACGAAAAAAGGATCCGCTCTCCGCCTATCATCTCTCCGGCAGGTAGCGAATCCTAATCGTCTTATCCACACATCAAAGCAATTAGAACAGGTTCAGCACGATAGCAAGCACAATAAACGCTGCACCAAGAATCTTGGTCAGAAGCTCCAGCTTACCCTCTGCGGAACGGCTCTTGTTCTTGCTCCAGAATGTCTCACTGCCACCGCTCAGTGCTCCGGAAAGTCCTGCAGACTTACCCTCCTGAAGCAGTACCAGACCAATCAGTGCTACACAAACCAACAGAAAGATAATTGTAAGAATAACCTTTAAAGCTGCCATATATTCCTCCATCCCGCATCTGCCCGACAGACAAGCAGATGTCTCTTGTAAATATTTCCGAACAACAGATGAAATGCCTCATCTGACGCTAAACATAGATATAATAGCACAAACCCCTATTCTTGGCAACTACTTTTTTTAGTTTTTCCCAGAGCTTTCTGATATAGGTTTGGAATTATACCGCATAAAACGGATTTTCAAAGGATGCATTTTCTCCCAATTCTTCCTCAATCCGAAGCAGCTGATTATATTTCGCTACCCGATCCGTGCGGCAGGGTGCCCCTGTCTTGATTTGTCCCGCATTGACTGCCACCGCCAGATCTGCGATGGTTGTATCTTCCGTCTCTCCTGATCGATGTGAAATAACTGCGTGATATCCGGCTTTGTGGGCCATTTCGATGGCATCCATGGCCTCTGACAGGGTTCCGATCTGATTTACCTTCACCAAAACAGCGTTGCCGATGCACTGCTGTATTCCGCGATAAAGGCGCTCCGTGTTTGTGACAAAAAGGTCATCCCCCACCAACTGCACCCGGTCTCCCAACCGTTTAGTCATCAGCTTCCATCCGGTCCAATCTTCCTCCTGAAGTCCATCCTCTATGGAGACAATAGGAAACTCATCCAAAAGTGCCTCAAAATAGTCCACCATCTCCGGTGCGGATCGGCGAATCTCTTCACCGCTCATCCGACTCTCTCCGGGAAAATAATATGTCCCACTGTTCTCCTCAAAAAGTTCACTGGATGCCGCATCAATGGCGATGGCAATATCAACACCCGGACGATATCCCGCCTTTTCAATTGCCTCAACCATCACACTCAAAACCGATCTGGCATCCTTAAGGTCCGGGGCAAAACCACCCTCATCGCCCACTGCAGTGGACAATCCCAATGATCGCAGTATGGACTTTAAACCGTGATAGACCTCTGCACACATCCGCAACCCATCGGAGAAATCAGATGCTCCGATGGGCATGATCATAAATTCCTGAAGATCCACGGTGTTATCAGCATGCTTTCCTCCATTTAATATATTCATCATGGGCACCGGAAGCTTACATGGACTGACTCCTCCCAGATATCGATATAAGGGCAATCCCAGTGCGGACGCTGCCGCTTTTGCAGCTGCCAGGGATACACTGAGCAGTGCATTAGCGCCCAACCTGCCTTTGTTCTCCGTGCCATCAGCTTCAATCAGCGCCCGATCAACTGCGCGCTGATCCAGAGCGTTCATTCCGGTCAGTGCCGTATTGATCTGGGTGTTCACATAGTTTACCGCTTTCATCACGCCAAGGCCATTGTATCGCTCCTGACCGTCCCGAAGCTCCACCGCCTCAAACTTGCCGGTGGAGGCTCCCGATGGAACACTGGCTATCCCTCTTGCACCATTTTCCAGGATCACCTCCGCTTCCACCGTGGGATTTCCTCTGGAATCCATCACCTCTCTTCCCTTAATCTCTCTGATCCTCATCTCATTACTCACCGGACATTCCTCCTCAATAAAAACCGTTTTGTTTAAAGGATTATCCGATTTCAGTTTATTTATTCGTTTTGTCTGCAGCTTTTTTCTCTAGGTACCTTGACATTTTTTGTTCAATACGCTAAACTCTCTAGGTACCTAACTATTATTATTTTTTGAGGTAGACAATGACACACCAATTCCCTTCCCCTTTTGCCGAAGGCACTTCCCCCACCAGACAGGAGCTGCTTTCTTATTTGATGGATAACAATACCCATTTTATTTTTCATTATCTGGGACGACGCAGAGGTCAAGGCCGTATTCTGCGCCTTCTCAATGAATACGGTGAACTGACTCAACAGGAACTCCAGACCAAGCTAAACATTCAATCAGGCTCCTTGAGTGAAGGACTGGCAAAGATGGAAACTGCCGGGCTGATCCGCCGTGAACGGGATAACCTCGACAAACGTCGCGTGATCGTGACCATCACCGATGCCGGCCTTGAGGATCTTCGTCAACACGAGGAAATCCGAATGAAACGGCAGGCAGTCCTCTATGACGTTCTTGATCCCGAGGAGCAAGATCAGTTGATCCGACTGCTCTCCAAGCTTCAGCAAAACTGGGAGACGTTGCCTCCCCAATGTGAACAATACCAATCCTGTCAGAGTAAAGGAGATTCCAAATCATGAAACTGATTTTCCGCTATATGAAAGAGTGCTGGAAACGCATTATTACCAGTGTCACCTGCAAGTCTCTCGGCTCTCTCGGTGAGTTGATGATTCCCTATATTCTGGAGCACATTATTGACGATGTGGTTCCCACCAAAAATGTGATCATGGTCTTTGCATGGGGTCTTTGTATGATCGGCGCTGCCTATTTTGTCCGAACCATCAACATTAAAGGAAATCATGTGGCTATCTCTGTGGGCAGAGATTGTATCAAGAAGCTCCGTCACGATCTGTACAAGAAAACCATTCATCTGTCCGGATCTCAGTTTGATGCCTTCAGCCTCCCCTCTCTCACCTCACGAATGACTTCGGATTCATACAACGTTCAGAACTTCATGGTGGTAGTACAAGCCATGGGTATCCGGGCTCCTGTCATGCTGTTTGGCGGTATTCTGGTTGCAATGACCATGGATCCCGCACTGGCATCCATCCTCTGCATCATGGTTCCCATCCTCGGCACCATCATCTTCGCAGTAACCAGACATGGTATTCCTCTCTACGATAAGGTTCAGCGCAGTATGGATCAGGTGGTCCGTGTCATGAGAGAAAACATTACCGGCATCCGTGTGGTAAAGGCTCTTTCCAAAGAGGATTATGAAAAGAAACGCTTTGAGGAAGCAAACCGGACCATGACCGCCAATGATATTCGGGCCAGCATTACTATGGCCTCCCCGGGACCGATCATGCAGTTATTCTTAAATATCGGTCTTACTCTGGTTGTGGTTATCGGTGCATACCGGGTTAATGCAGGCGATATCAAACCCGGCGTCATCCTGGCTTTTCTTACCTATTTCAATATGATTATGATGGGTATCATGGGACTTAACCGTATCTTTATGATGGCCTCCAAGGCAACTGCATCCGCAGACCGTATCGATCTGGTTCTGCAGGCGCCGGAGGATCAGCCTGTTCTGCCCTTTGATGAGTGTGACCGTCTCTCTACCGACGCACATATCACCTTTGACCATGTAAGTTTCAATTATCACCGTCATTTGGAAGAATATGCCGGTAAATTCGATGGCGAGGAAGCAGAAAATTGCCTTGACGACATTCATTTCTCCATCAACCACGGCGACTCTCTGGGTATCATCGGAGCCACCGGAAGCGGAAAAACAACCATCATCAGTCTTTTGATGCGTTTCTACGACTGCACGGAGGGCGGTGTCTATATCGACGGCCGGGATGTCCGCTCCTACATGAAAGAGGAGCTTCACAAAAAATTCGGCGTGGTTCTTCAAAATGACACCATCTTCAATGATACTTTGCGGGAAAACATTTCCTTTGGCCGGGATGTGACCGAGGAGGATCTCTGGCATGCGGCAGAGGTGGCCAATCTCTCCGATTTTATCAAAACACTTGACGAACAGTTCGACTATATGGCCGATATTAAGGGTGCAAACCTTAGCGGCGGCCAGAAGCAGCGCACCTTGATCTCCCGCGCACTGGCAACAAAGCCTGAGATTCTGATTCTGGACGATTCCTCCAGTGCCCTCGACTATAAAACCGATGCTGCACTGCGAAAGGCCATTGACCGGGATTATGGTGATACCACTATGATCATGATCGCTCAGCGAGTCAGCTCTATCATGAACCTGACCAACATTATCGTATTGGATAACGGAAAGATCATCGGATACGGAAATCACGAGCATCTGATGGCCACCTGCCCTACATACAGTGACATTTATCATTCCCAGATGGGCGAGATCGACTGACCGGAAAAGGAGAACCCAAACTATGGCTCGTAATCAACGCAATACAAAAAAAGAAAAACCAAAGGATGCCAAAGGTACGCTTTTGCGGATCCTGCGCTACGTATCCAGATATCGTTATCTGTTAATTTTGACCTTATCCCTTTGTTTTGTCAGCAACTTACTGGCACTCTGGGGACCTTCGTTGGCCGGAAGTGCCATCGCTGAAGCGGATGCCGGACTCGGAAATGTAAATTTTGATAATGTATTTTTCTATGCCAAACGGATGCTGATCGTTTATCTCACATCCTCCCTTCTCACTCTGGGCATTAACTTTTTGATGATGAACATCGGTCGTATGATTGCCAGACAGATGCGAAACGATGTGTTTTTCAAGTTAATGACCTTACCTGTCGGTTTCTTTGACCGAAATGCCGCAGGTGATATCATCAGCCGCGTATCTTATGATATTGATATTCTGAGCACCTGTATCTGTACAGATATCGTTCAAATCATGACCAGTCTGGTTACGGTTATCGGTTCATTGATCATGATGCTCTACATCTGCCCTCCCCTGGTTCTGGCGGTGGCTGTGACGATTCCTCTGGCCATCGGTTATACCCGATACATGGGCAAAAAAACGCGTCCCCTCTTTGCCCGTCGATCTGCCGCCTACGGAAAGATGAATGGTTACGTGGAGGAAATGTTCTCCGGACAAAAAACCATTTCGGCCTACGCGCAGGAAGACCGCACACTGAACAAATTTGATGAGATCAACGATGAAGCCTCCGAGGCCTTCTATTGGTCCAACCATTACGGCATGACCATCGGCCCCACCGTAGGTTCCATCAATAATCTGGGATTGGCGCTGGTAGGTATGTTCGGTGCCGTGCTTTATCTGAAGGATATCGTAACACTGAAACATATTTCCTCCTTCATTCTTTACTCCAGAAAGTTTTCCGGCCCCATCAATGAGATCTCCAATATTATCAATGAGATCTACTCCGCTCTGGCTGCTGCCGAGCGTGTGTTCAGGCTCCTGGATGAGCCCGAGGAAGTTCACGACGTCCACAACGCCATTGAACTCACGGATGTAAAGGGAGACGTTGAACTGAAAAACGTGTCCTTCGGCTACGTTCCCGAAAAAACCATTATCCACGACTTCAATCTGAAAGCAGAGCCCGGAAGTCAGATCGCGATAGTTGGTCCCACCGGCGCCGGAAAGACCACCATCATCAATCTGCTGATGCGCTTCTATGATGTCGATGAGGGAGAAAGCTTTGTGGACGGCCATGAGATTCGCACCCTGACCCGGGAAAGTCTCCGCCGCTCTTATGCCATGGTATTGCAGGATACTTGGCTCTTCCACGGCACCATCTATGAGAACATTGCCTATGGCAAGGAAGGCGCTACCCTGGAGGAAGTTATACGTGTAGCTAAGGCAGCTAAGATCCACCACTACATTATGCAACTGCCGAAGGGCTATGACACCGTGATCGGTGATGACGGCGATAACATCTCCAAGGGACAGAAGCAGCTCCTCACCATCGCCAGAGCAATGCTCTACGATGCAAAGATGCTGATCCTTGACGAGGCCACCTCCAACGTAGACACCGGCACAGAAAGGCAAATTCAGGCCGCCATGAAAAAACTGATGGCAGGAAAAACCTGTTTCATTATCGCCCATCGACTGTCCACCATCCAGAATTCTGATAAGATTCTTGTAGTGGATAAGGGAACCATCGTGGAGCAAGGTACACACACGGAATTGATGAAGAAAAAAGGATTTTATTATAAGCTGTATGCTTCGCAGTTTGAATAGGAGGCTCTTATGATCTACGACATCTCTCAAAATTATTTCACCGGCAAGGTTTATCCCGGTGATCCCATGCCCTCATTTGTTCATGTAAAATCCTTCGAGAAAGGTGACGCTTCCACCTCCACGGAAATGACTGCAAATGTCCACAGCTCCACCCACATGGATGCTCCTATCCATCGCATTAAAGGTGGCAAAGGCATCGATGAACTTCCCCTTGATGTCTGCATCGGGCCTGCCGAAGTTATCCGTTACGGAAATGTCACCCGTTTAGCCGAAACCGTTTCCAAACGGATCTTGTTCAAGGATTGTGATCAGATCGACGAGGCTACAGCCAAATTGATCGTCGAGAAAGGTATATTATTTGTAGGTGCCGAGGGACAGAGCATCGGCAATCGTCAGGTACACCGCATT
>JAFOFP010000099.1 GCA_017387285.1 Lachnospiraceae bacterium | reverse complement strand
GGGAAAATATTCATGGGAAACTCCTTGTTGTTTATCTGTTTCGAAGAACTGCAGAAAGCAACCTCCAAACGATATTTATTTTGAAGGAGACTGCTTTACAGTTCACAGAACGCCTTTAAAATCTTTAATCCCACATCACCGCTTTTCTCCGGATGAAACTGGCAGCCAAACACATTGTCCTTGCCTACCGCCGCCGTCAATTCTGCACCGTACTCAGTGGTGGCAATGACAGACTCGCTGCAGTTGCAGCCGCTGTAGGAGTGGACGAAATACACGTGGTCGCCCTCCTTGATGTGGCGGAAGATGGGACTTACCGCCTTATCCGCGGGGAAGTGAAGGGCATTCCAGCCAATGTGAGGAACCTTATAGTCTGCGGGAATCTTGGGAGCGATGGGCTCCACGGCGCCGGGAATCAGCCCTAGCCCCTCATGCTCGCCGTATTCATAGCTTTTTTCCAGTAATAGCTGCATACCCAGGCAGATGCCGAGGAAGGGCTTGCCTTTGCGGGCTTCCTCCCGCAGAACATCGGTCAATCCGAAGGCTCGCAGCTTGTCGGCGGCGTCACCGAAGGCACCTACTCCGGGCAGGATAATTTTATCCCAGGAACGGATCACGTCCGGGTCACCGCTCACCGGTGTTTCCACGCCGATGACGGAGAATGAACTGCGCAGGGAAAATAGATTGCCCACGCCGTAATCAACAATACCGATCATTACAGAACTCCTTTGGTGGATGGAATCTCGTCCTTGTGTGTCTCGTCGATGGCTGCCGCCTGACGCAGGGCACGGGCAACGGATTTGAAGCAGCCCTCGATAATGTGGTGGGAGTTGGTGCCCGCCAGCTGACGGATGTGGAGGGTCAGCTCTGCCTTTCGGGTGAAACCGAGGAAAAATTCCTCCACCAGCTCAGTGTCAAAGGTGCCCACTTTCTCGGTTGGAATCTCCAGACCGTATCCCAGATAGCTCCGCCCGGAGATATCCACTGCAGTCATGATCAGCGCTTCGTCCATGGGGAGAATCGTCTGACCGTAGCGGAAGATTCCCTTCTTGTCGCCTAATGACTGACGAAATGCTTCGCCCAGACAGATGCCGATATCCTCCACCGTGTGGTGATCATCCACGTCAATATCGCCCTTGCAGGTCACATTCAAATCGAAGCGGCCGTGGGAGGCAAACAGGGTAAGCATATGATTTAAGAAACCGCAGCCGGTATCGATGGCGCTTTTTCCGGTGCCATCCAGATTTAAGGAGAGAGAAATGTCAGTCTCCGCTGTGGTGCGGGTAATTTCGTAAGTACGCATGGGGAAACCTCCTAATATAATATATCGGCAACCGCCGCTACAAACTTCTCCATCTGTTCCATGGTGCCAACGGTGATCCGGTTGTACTCCTTGATCCGTTCCTTGGAGAAGTGGCGAACCAGTATGCCTCGTTTTTTAAGCTCCAGATACAATTCTTCGCCGCCGATCCGGTCGCTCTTTGCGAAGAGGAAATTGGCCTTGGAGTCGGTGACGGTAAAGCCTAGCTTTCTAAGCTCAGAAGCGGTATATTCTCTGGCTTCAATGATTTTATTCACATTATCCATGAAATAATCGTTACTGTCAATGGCAGCCTCGCCGGCAATCATGGTCAATCGGTTGATGTTATAGGGGTTGGTGGAATATTTGATCAATTCCAGATCTCGGATCAGTTCGGTACAGCCGAAGGCGAAGCCCAGTCGGGCGCCGGCCATGGATCGGGATTTGGAGTAGGTCTGCACAACCAACAGGTTATCGTATTCCTTGACCAGAGGATAGACCGACTTGCCGCCGAAATCCACGTAAGCCTCATCAATGAGAACCACATTGTCCGGATTACTTTCCAGAATGCCTCGTATATCTGCCTCGGAGATGGTCAAGCCCGTGGGGGCATTTGGATTGGCAATGACGATCATGCGACCCAGACCGTGATACTCGGTGGGATCCAACGTGAAATCTCCCTTCAGAGGAATCACCTTGCAGTCAATGCCGTAGAGGTCACCGTACACCGGGTAGAAGCCGTAAGTAATATCGGCAAAAGCTGCGCCGCGATTCTCATCACAGAAGGCCATGAAGGCAAAATTTAAAATATCGTCGGAACCGTTGGAGACAAAGACATTCTCCGGCTTCAATCCGTGGAGCGCTGCCAGCTTCTGCCGAAGGACGGTGGCCTCCGGATCAGGGTAGAGATTTAAGCGGCCAACCTCCGCCTCAGACACCTTTTCCAGAACAAGGGGGGAGGGCGGGAAGGGAGACTCATTGGTATTTAACTTAATATATTGCATATCCCGGGGCTGCTCGCCGGGGGTATATGCGTCGAGGGCAGCCAAGCGGGGGCTAAGATATCTGCTCATGGTTAGTTCTCCGAGGTATGTAAATTGATTAATCGATTTCTGTTAGTAACGGTTTAAGATGTTTTAAACCGAATAGTCGCCGATCTTGCGTGGGCGGAGAGTCCTTCCTCCTCCGCAAAGTCCGCGATGTCCTCATATACCTTTTCCAGTGCATCCTTGGTGTAGTAGGTGAAGGAGGATTTCTTGACGAAATCATCCACCGAAAGGGGACTGGAGAACCGCGCCGTGCCGCTGGTGGGCAAGGTGTGATTCGGTCCGGCGAAGTAGTCGCCCAGTGCCTCGGGGCAATACTTGCCGAGGAAGATGGAGCCGGCATTTTTGATTTTGCTCAGATAATCGAAGGGGTTGTCCACGCAGATCTCCAGATGCTCGGGAGCGATCCGGTTGGAGACATCAATGGCGGCGGTGAGGTCGGAGGTGAGAACGATCATGCCGTTGTTCTCAATGGATGCTCTGGCGATATCTTCACGGGGAAGGACGGAGAGCTGTTTTTCCAACTCGGCCTGTACGCCTTTAGCCAATTCGGGGCTGTCGGTGACGAGGACTGCACTGGCCAGTCGGTCGTGCTCTGCCTGAGAGAGCATATCCGCAGCCACATAGGCGGGATTGCAGGTGCCGTCGGCAAGGATCAGAATCTCGCTGGGACCGGCGATCATATCGATGGCCACCTGACCGAAGACCTGCCGTTTGGCCTCTGCCACGAAGGCATTTCCGGGGCCGACGATCTTATCCACGGGAGGGATGGTCTCTGTGCCGTAAGCCAAGGCCGCAACAGCCTGAGCGCCGCCGGTCTTGAAAATGCGATCCACACCGGCGATCTTAGCGGCCACCAGGATCAACGGATTCAGCTGACCGTTTTTGGCAGGGGTGGTCATAAAGATCTCACCCACACCGGCAATCTTTGCGGGAATGGCATTCATCAGGACGGAGGAAGGATAGCAGGCTGTTCCGCCGGGAATGTAAAGACCTACTCGGGCTAAAGGCATCACCTTCTGACCAAGGATCACACCTTCCTGCTCATTGATGACGAAGCTGTTTCGCACCTGATGGCGGTGGAATGCACGGATATTGGCGGCGGCTTTTTCCAAAACCTGGATCATATGGGGATCGGCAGCGGCAAAAGCTTCATCCATCTCTGCCGGAGAAACCTCCAGACAGTCGGGGGCACAGCCGTCAAAGCGGGCCGCAAAACGCTTAAGGGCAGCATCGCCGTCTGCGCGCACTTCGCGAATAATATTCTTTACGATATCGCCCACGCCGGAGTCGTCCGGGGTGCGCTTGAATAATTCATCGTCATTTAAGGTGTTTAACTCTAGGATCCGAATCATGGTGTACCTCGCAAGTTGTAATTGATCAGAGTAGTTCAGAAACTATCCGATCGATTCATGGATGAAAAGGAGGAGCAGTCAGCCCAGTCGCCGACACAACTCCGTAATTTGTTCGTATTGGAATTTGTAGCTTACCTTGTTTGCGATCAGCCGGGCGCTGATGGGTACGATGTCCTCGAAGGGTTTCATATTGTTATCCCGGAGGGTCTTTCCCGTCTCAACGATATCCACGATCACGTCGGAGAGGTCCAGGATGGGAGCCAACTCGATGGAGCCGTTCAGCTTGATGATATCGATCTCGCGACCCTTGCCCCGGTAAAAATTC
>JAFOFP010000011.1 GCA_017387285.1 Lachnospiraceae bacterium | reverse complement strand
ATCTGCACCAAAGCCCTCTACATCAAAGAAATCAACACCGGCGCCAACCTCCTCATCGGGAGTAAAGCCGATTTGGATGGCTCCGTGTTTGATCTCAGGGTGGGTGAGCAGATACTCCGCCATGGCCATGATCTCCGCCACACCGGCCTTGTCGTCGGCACCCAACAGCGTGGTTCCGTCGGTGACGATCAACTCTTTCCCGGTATAATGTTTCAACTCTGGGAAGTCAGAGACGGTGAGCACAATATTCAATGCCTCATTGAGCACGATATCTTCTCCGTCATAATCAGGCACACAGCGTGCTTTGACATTTGCGCCGGAAAGCGCAGGTGATGTGTCCATGTGGGCAATAAAACCGAGGACAGGTGAATCTGTCTCGCAGTTAGCCGGGATGGTTGCATATACATAGCAATGAGTCTCGTCGTAACGGACGTTGGAAGCTCCCATCTCCTTCAGTTCCTTCACTAAGAGGACAGCAAGATCCCGCTGGCATTCGGTGCTGGGAACGACTGCTGCCTCGGCAGATTCCGTATTGATCGCAACATAGCGCAAAAAACGTTCTTTTACAGATTGCATAATGTTCTCCTCTCTGTTTGTCTTTAATGATAGAAATATTATAGCACACTGTTTTCTTATTTCAAGCCCTGTATGGATACGCAGAAATCCGGTCTGAGCATATGACTTTTTTCGATGTCCATCATATGATATAGTGTAATACCAGTTTTCGAAGGGAGGAATTTTCATGCGTCCGGTTCTTGAACTGTCGCAGGTGAGTTTTTCCTATCATTTGCGTGAACGGGAGGTCTTGGCACTTAAGGACGTCAGTTTTCACGTTGATGCCGGAGAATTTGTGGCTATCGTAGGACCTTCCGGCTGCGGGAAGTCCACGCTGCTCTCCATGATCGCCGGGTTGATATCTCCCGGAAATGGCATCATCCGGGTTGACGGCCTCTCGCCGGTGCATACCGTTAATCTGATCGGATATATGCTCCAGAAAGATCACCTGCTGGAATGGCGGCGTATGTTCGATAATATGTGTCTCGGTTTAGAGATCCGTGGGATAAATGACAAGAAACATCAGGATGGGGTGAGACAGATGATGTCCGCTTATGGATTGGAACAGTTCGCCGAAAGCTATCCTTCTGCCCTCTCCGGAGGGATGCGCCAGCGGGCTGCATTGATCCGAACCCTGGCATTGGAGCCCGAATTGCTTCTGCTGGATGAACCATTCTCGGCATTGGATTATCTGACCCGTCTGGAGGTGGGTGACGATATCGGTCAGATTATCCGCAAAACAAGAAAGACAGCCCTATTGGTGACCCATGATCTCTCAGAGGCTATCAGTCTTGCCGATCGGATCATTGTGCTGACGGGACGTCCCGGAACCGTAAAATGCGTGATTGACGTAGGATTCCCGGAACAGGTGAGAACTTCTCTGCAGCGGAGAAATTCGCCGGAATTTTCCGGACATTTTAACCGTGTTTGGACAGCACTGAACAATACAGAATGTGAGGTGGGTCAGAATGAAAAAGAAAGCTAACCCCAAACAATCCGTAAAGCAGCTGCAAACTTCTTCGGCAGCACAGGCTGCATATGTAAAGTCATTGAAAACAAGGGAACAGCGTATCATTCTGATTCGCATTATTCTTCTTTTGGTTCTCGTGGGAGCATGGGAAATCGGAGCGCGTACCGGGGCACTGAATGCTTTTGTTTTCAGCAGTCCATGGCGAATGACAAAAACTTTTTGGGATATGACAGCGGACGGAAGTCTCTTCCTTCACATCGGGATCACATTGGGTGAGACGCTCCTTAGCTTTCTGATTACGATGCTGATCGGAATCGCGACAGCTGTTCTTCTGTGGTGCAGCCGCAGTTTATCGGACGTTTTAGAGCCTTACGTGGTGATGCTGAACAGTCTGCCCAAAAGTGCCCTGGCGCCGGTGCTCATCGTGTGGTTGGGAAATAACATTCGAACCATTATTGTGGCGGCAGTCTCAGTGGCCGTATTTGGCTGTATCATGACACTGTATACCGGTTTTCGTGAAATGGATGAGGATAAATTAAAGTTGATCAGAACCCTTGGCGGAGGAAAAAGGGAAATTGTCGCCAAGGTTCTGATCCCCGGTTCCATTCCATTGATCGTCAGCAGTATGAAGGTGAATATTGGCCTCTGTCTGGTGGGGGTGATCATCGGTGAATTTTTGGCGGCGAATTGCGGTCTGGGTTATCTTATCATCTATGGAAGTCAGGTATTTAAGCTGGATCTGGTAATGATGTCCATTGTGATTCTGTGTGTGATCTCCGCCGGGCTTTATTTAGGAGTGAACGCACTGGAGAGGGAATTCGGCAAGGAACAGAAATAATCGGGAGATGAAACCTCCTTCCGGGTGTGAGTGCCGAGGACGGAGGAATACATAATCAACGGATATACTGGAGATTTAAAGAAAAAACTCATTGTCATCCGGTAAAAATAGAACTATAATAGAATTGCTCCAATTAAAATGATTTTCCATAAAGGCGGGGAATATGAAGCAACTGATCATTGAGGATGTAAAGAAACTGACGGAATTGCTGTTTATCGGGGATCCGTTTGACCGTTTCCTGGTTCGTGAGGCCCATTTTGTTACCGGGATCACGGTGGATCTGGACGGCACATTAAATGGGGATTACTATGATTCGGATGAGATGACTGCATTTCCGGACCAGTCTTATGTCACATGGAAATCCATGAAGGCATTATGCTTTCAGATTATCAAAGGAAAGAAACTTCCTAAACGCTTCCATATTGTGTTAAAACTGTCCGGGACGGATATTTCCCCATGGCTGATGAAAAACGGGCTAAATGAGGCTCCTGAGACCGTTAAAGGCCTATTCCTTACCCTTCGTTATGAAAATCAACAGCTCACCTGTACCAGCGGTACTGCCCTCTCCGTCTTTACCATGGACAAGTCTCTTGATCAGGCCTGGGATCGGCAGATGATGCGTTTCTTTAAAGCATTGGAGATTGCATACACGGAGAGCTGATCGGAAAATTTATGAATTGTTTATCAAATTGTTAGCACTCTTTAATTGAGAGTGCTAATTTTATGCTTGACTTTTTGCGTCGTGAAGATTAAAATATTCTATCAGGACAGCATGAAGCTGTCGGGAAATTTTGCCTGCAACGTAAAATGGGCAAATTAACAGGAGAAAGGCGTGATAATATGAACAAGCAAGGTAATTTATCCATTAACAGTGAAAACATTTTTCCCATTATTAAGAAGTGGTTGTACAGTGACCATGATATCTTCTACCGTGAGTTGATCAGCAACGGCTGCGATGCCATCACCAAGCTGAAAAAGCTGGATATGATGGGCGAGACCTCTTTGACCGATGATTATCAGGGGCGTATTCAGGTTATCGTAAATCCTGCGGACAAGACCATTCAGATCATGGACAACGGTCTCGGTATGACCTTTGAGGAGGTTGACGAGTACATCAACCAGATCGCCTTCTCCGGTGCAAAGGATTTCCTGGAGAAGTATAAGGATAAAACCAACGATGACCAGATTATCGGACATTTCGGTCTGGGCTTCTATTCTGCGTTTATGGTGGCAGAAAAGGTAAGTATCGATACCCTCTCCTATCAGCCCGGGGCAGTTTCCGTCCACTGGGAATCTGAGGGCGGCACCGAGTTTGTCATGGAGGAGGGTGTAAAGACGGTTCCGGGAACTACGATTACCCTGTGGCTTCATGAGGATAGCACTGAGTTCTCCAACCGCTGGCGTGCGGAGGAGGTTATCTCCAAATATTGCTCCTTTATGCCTGTTCCCATTTATTTGTCTGAGGCAAAGGAGGAGGACGAACTGCAGGTGGAGCTGCCTCAGCTGATCGTACCTGCTGCCAAGAAGGCGGCTGATGAGGAGCCGGTGGAGGTAAACGATGACGGAATTCAGCCTATCAACGATACCACCCCTCTCTGGACAAAGCACCCCAACGAGTGTACCGAGGAGGAATACAAGGCCTTCTATCGCAAGGTATTCGCCGATTACAAGGAGCCACTGTTCTGGATCCACCTGAATATGGACTATCCATTCAACTTAAAGGGTATCCTCTACTTCCCCCGGATCAATCTCCAGTACGAGAATATCGAGGGAACCATTAAGCTGTACAATAATCAGGTGTTTATTGCTGATAATATTAAAGAGGTTATCCCTGAGTTCCTTCTGCTGTTAAAGGGTGTGATCGATTGTCCCGATCTTCCCCTGAACGTGTCCAGAAGTGCCCTGCAGAACGATGGCTTTGTAAAGAAAATCTCCGATTACATTACCAAGAAGGTGGCGGATCGTCTCACCGGTATGTACAAGACCGATAAGGAAAATTACGAGAAATATTGGGATGATATCTCTCCTTTCATCAAGTTTGGCTATATTCGCGATGATAAGTTTGAGAAAAAGATCAATGACTATATTCTCTTTAAGAATATCGACGGTAAGTATCTCACCCTGCCCGAGTGTCTGGAGGAAAACAAGGAGAAACACGAGAATACTATCTTCTATGTGACCGATGAGAAGGAACAGAGCCAGTATATCACCATGTTCCGGGAGGCAGATATCGACGCTGTGCTTTTGACCCACAATATCGATTCTGCATTCATCACTCATGTGGAGCAGAAAAACAAGGATCTTCGGTTCAAACGGATCGACAACGATCTCTCCGATACTTTTAAGGAAGAGACAGCTGAGAACGAGAAGGAAGGCTTTGAGGCGATGGCCAAGGAGCTGACGGAGACGGTCAAGGCAGCCCTCTCTGTGGATAAGCTGGAAATCAAGGCGGAAAAGCTGAAAAATGCCTCTGTGGCCTCCATGATCACACTCTCCGAGGAGGGACGCCGTATGCAGGAAATGATGCGGATGTACAACATGGGCGGTATGGATGACGGGATGTTTGCTCCCACATTGACTTTGGTGCTCAATGTTAATCATCCTCTGGTGCAGTTTGTTCAGGAGCACAAGGACAGTGAAGTGTCTGTGGAGGTGTCCAAACAGCTTTATGATCTGGCACTGCTCTCCCACGGTTCACTCTCCCCCGAGCGCATGGCCGAGTTTATCACCAGAAGCAATGAGCTGATGCTGAAGCTGGCACAGGGGAATAAGTAATCTGTATATTAGAAAAAGCCAACCGTCGGTTGGCTTTTTTCGTCTCCTTTACTGCCTAAGCCCACCATAGCCGTAGGCGTATGATGGCAGATTTTCTATATATTTCGGCTCGATAGCAGGGACATAGCATAGGCTATAACGAGTCAACTGGGAGGCTACGGTTGGATCTACTTCCTCTGCGATATAAAAACAATAGTAGGGAATAATGATCTCATTGCCTATGCTGCGGGGGTATATCAGTTCTACCCCGGCGATATTCTCTTTCTTGAGCTGTTCTTCATCAACGGTTCTAAATGCGGCAAAGAAATGACCATTGATCAGCAGCTCGGTGGCCTCCTCCACGGAAACAGTCGGATAGTTCCCCAGTTTTTTCATGGTGGATAAACTGTTGCTGATGCGGATCTGGATCTCATACAAGATATCGTCGACCGCAGAAGTTGAAAATTCTACCCGGTTATACTGATAATTCAACAGATCCTCCGTCCCATCGCCGGCGGCATCGTAAACAAAAAGCTCATGCCATTCTTTTGGATTATCTTTGGATCGTGATTTGTCTATTGCTTGCGGATCAATAAAGTTCAGCAGGGCAGCAAAATCATCGATCAATCCGTTGATCTGCGGACACAATGCTTCCTCCTCAAACCATTCCTTAATGATGATCTGAATATCTCTGCCGTCAATGTAAATATCGGCGATTTCCGTTTGGGCCTCAATATACCCAATAGAAAGCTCGGACGCAGTTACCTTTCCGGTGATATCCTTGTCGGTGACTCTGTATGGAGTATATTTCATAGAAATCAATTCCGTGTTCAGCACACCGACTATTCGGTATACCCAGTCTTCCATTTCCTCAAGATTTAATCCGTAGGGATGACCTCGATCATACAGGCAATTGTCATAAACCGGCAGGAGGCTCGGTATGTCATCCTTTGACCAAGGGGAGGTCATCCATTCCTCCAGATCAGAGACAAGGATCGATGTACTGCCCCCCTGTCCGTCAGCTCCCATATAGGCATTGATATAGAGTGAGGGCAGATCATTGTCCACGATCTTAGGTGGTGTGGTCGCCTCTGTGGGTGTTGTCGATGTGGGCTGTACTTCTGCAGTGGTTTCTTCCGAAGTGGGCCTTGGCCTCTCGACCATAGTAGGTCCACTCTGGGCGGTTTCTTCCGGATGGTAATAGCCCTTAAAGGTCGATAATACGGTACCTCCGATTATGAGCAGGCAGATGCAGGCCACCAGCGTTCCCCACTGCTGCCATCCGAAGTAAACGGTTTTCTTTTTGTTCTGAGCATTAATTCTTACCTTATCGGTTTGGATGAGCAGATCATCATCGAGATAAGCTAACACATCACTGAGTTGTTCTGCCTTCATACCTCAAAGCCCTCCTTATTCAAATATTGTTTCAACCGTATTCTTGTTCGGTGAAGAGAGGTCTTTACCTTCGCCTCCGTCATTCCGTAATAAGAGGCGATGTCCTTTATGGAGTCAATATAATAATACCGTCTGATAAAAATAGTTCTTTGTTCTGAGGATAAGGACCTTAAGAACCGATTGATCGCTTCCGCCAATAAAAGTTGATCTACGACCGCTTCGGTGGAATCATTGCCGGACACACACTCGGATAATTCGTCCAATGACAACGTATATTGTGTCCCGCCTCTTTTCAGCCGGTTTCTCATGCGAAACAGATCGATGGACAAATCACGGGTGATCTTTCCTAAATAGGCAGACAGGATATTCGGCCTGTGGGGCGGT
>JAFOFP010000098.1 GCA_017387285.1 Lachnospiraceae bacterium | reverse complement strand
TTGATCGTCATGAGAGAGTTTAAATATCTGATCATCGGCGATGTGCTGGCTATGGGTGTCTGTTATCTGACGTCGTGGCTGTTTATTCCGACACAGGGAATGGGCGGCGTCACCCTCAGTTGGGGAATTGCTTTGACAGTACAGGCAGCAGTGTTCGCATTCGTCTGTCTGTGGCGGGTCCGTGGGACCGGGCGCGATGTCATGAGGAAATGAAGAGGAATAAGAGGAGTTGGGAATGTCCGTGGATGTGATCATACCGGTGTACAAACCGGACGAAAAACTGAATAGATTACTGGCGGTGCTTGACTCTCAGACCATAAAACCCCGGCGGATCATTATCGTGCATACAGGAGAGATCCTGTCGGGTGAGCCGGACTATCTGGCAAAAAATATTTGTTTTCGCAAGATCGCTAGGGGGGAATTTGATCACGGCGGCAGCCGTAATCTGGGCGCATTCCTGTCGGATGCGGAAGTTTTGGTGTTCATGACTCAGGATGCGGTGCCGGCAGACGAATATCTGCTGGAAGGTTTGGTGTCATCACTGAGCGCGAATGTGGCCGTAGCCTATGCCCGTCAGCTTCCCTACGAGGATTGCAGGGCAGTGGAGCGGTACATTCGGGAGTTTAATTACCCGGACAAGGGTGAACGGAGAACGAAGGCGGATCTTCCCGTGCGGGGAATAAAGGCCTTCTGCAGCTCCAACGTATGTGCAGCCTATGGGAAAGAGATTTTCCACCGTTTGGGCGGTTTTGAAGAAAAGACGATTTTTAATGAAGATATGCTGTTCGGCGCAAAGGCGATTCTTGGGGGATATGCCGTTGTCTACACCGCAGATGCAAAGGTTTATCACTCCCACAATCTGGGCCTTTTGGATCAGTTCCATCGGAATTTTGACAATGGGGTGTCCCAGGCAGAGCATCCTGAGGTGTTTGCCTCCGTGTCCTCGGAAAAAGAGGGAATGAAACTGGTGAAGTATTGTATTTCCCGGATGAAAGAGGATAGAAAGCTCTATCTGGTGCCTTATTTTGTGATGAACTGTGTGTGCCGCTATGCAGGCTTCTTTTTGGGGAAACGATATAAGAAACTGCCGATGTGGGCGGTCAGAGCCTGCAGCTTAAATAAACAATACTGGGATGGACGAGAGAACAATGGAATTTCATAGTGGATCAGACAGGGTTCCTCAGGTAAGTGTGTGCATCCCTGCCTATAATAACGAAGCATACATTTTGGATACGATCAATGCGGTTCTCGCCCAGACATTCACGGACTTTGAACTGGTTGTGATCGATGACTGCTCCAAGGATAAAACTGCGGCGGTGGTGGAAGGGGTCAAGGATCCCCGAGTCCGTCTGGTAAGAAACGAGAAGAATCTGGGGATGGCGGGCAATTGGAATCGCTGTATTGAGGAGGCCGGGGCTCCCTTTGTGAAGGTCCTCTGTGCCGACGATATTCTTTACCCTACCAGCCTGGAGCGGGAGATGAGTGCTCTCGCCGAAAATCCGGATATCAATCTGGTGTCCAGTGACACGGCGCTGATCGATCTGGAGGGCAGACAGGTAGGCGCATTCAAGCGGTTTCCGGTGAATGGGCGGATGAACGGCCGCCGGCTGGCCAGGATATCTCTTCTGTTCAACAACTTTTTCGGCGCGCCCTGCAACAATATGTTTCGCAGAGAAGCGGCGCTGGCAGTGGGAGGCTTTGACAAAAACTTTCCCTATATATTGGATTTTGATCTGTGGCTGAGATTGGCCTGCACCGGAGATGTATATATTATCCATGAGACCCTTAACGGATTTCGTCTGCGAAACGACTCCAACACCGGTGAGGTGATGGGAACCGGTGAGAAGGGCGATGTGTACGTTGCGGAGCATGGCCGGCTGGTGGACAAACACTGCAGCGTGTTGGGAATCGGAAAATGGGGCTGCGGATTCAGCAAATGGTGGAGAAAAACCAGAAGTAAAATCATTCACCTGTATTTAAAAATAAAGAGCAATGCATGATGCGCAAGGGAGATAAAATCACCGATCGCGCGGTGAAGTGGAGATTGGCATGAAAAAAATTGCAATTATTCCTGCATACAATGAAGAAAAGAGTATCGTTCAGGTGGTTCGGGACATACAGGAGAATGCCCCCGGGTTTGACTATGTGGTGATCAATGATTGTTCAACCGACCACACAAGACAGGTGTGTATCGAGAATGGTCTGAATTTTGTGGATCTTCCGGTGAATCTGGGGATCGGCGGAGGTGTCCAGACCGGTTATCGCTATGCGTTGGAGCGTGGATATGATATTGCGGTACAGTTTGACGGGGACGGCCAGCACGATGCGGCCTATCTCAACGAGATGGCCCGGGTTTTGACAGAGAAACAGTGTGACATGGTCATCGGTTCCCGTTTTATCAAAAAAGAGGGTTTTCAGTCTTCCTATATGAGACAGATCGGAATCCGGTATTTCGGATGGCTGATCAAACTGCTGACCGGGCAGATGATCACGGATGCCACTTCCGGCATGCGTATGATCGGAAAGGATCTCATGGAGATTTTTGCGGCTGATTATCCCAGAGATTACCCTGAACCGGAGAGCACCGCAGCCATGCTGCTGAAAAAGAAAAAAATCGTGGAGTATCCGGTGAAAATGCGGGCAAGAACAGAGGGAGTATCCTCCATTTCCCCGCTGAAATCGGTTTATTATATGATCAAAGTCTCCATGGCCATCATTTTGGTGTGGACGAGACGCTAGGATCGTTTTTGTACAGGAGGGCATGATGACCTTAAGATTACAGATAATTATTGCGGCTGCACTGATCCTTTTACTGCTCATGATCGGCGGGGCAGTCAGGGCCAAACGGTTGGAGTTTCGTTTTTCGCTGCCCTGGCTTTTGCTCTTGGTGGTACTGCTGGTCATGGATATATTTCCAGGGATCGTGGATTGGGTGACAAAGCTGCTGGGCATTGAATTGCCCATCAATATGTTGACTTTTTGCGGATTGGGCTTTGCCTTTGTGCTGATCTTCAGTCTGACCACAACCATTTCCCGGTTAAATGAGCGGCAGAAAAAGCTGGTGCAGGAGATCGCGCTGCTGAAAAAGAGATTGGATGAGGATTTATGATAACAGTGAAACAATGCTTGGATAAGTGCAAAAAGATACCTGCGGGTTGGGCAGCGGCTATCGCAGTGCTGGCGGTGGCGGCGTTTCGGTGGATCAAAAAGATCTCCGGGCTGGAGCTTCTCGGTCTGCCTGCGGAGTATGATCAGATCAAGCCAATGGCGATCGGCATTGGTATTTTTTCGGTATTGGCACTGGGGCGGATTTTTGCGTATGCTTTGCAGGAAAAGAAATTTAGCCTTCACAAAATGTATTTGATCTGCGGCCTGTATCTGGGAGCCCTTTACATGGTTGTCCTGCCGCCCTTGTCTGCGCCCGACGAGTGGGCTCATTATGCCACCGCTTACAAGATCTCCAATTATCTGGTGGGCGAGGAGGCGGTCAGCGAGGATGGCTACATTATGGTTCAGCTGGGCGAGGCATCAGGCCATGTCCAGGCCCGTCCCGACGCGGGGGAGTATCAGTATTTCTGGGAAAACTATTTCGGGAAAGAGACTTACGATGAAATGATCCCCAGCAATCAGCGGGGAAATCAGACGTTTCTGGCCTCCTATGTGCCCCAGGCACTGGGGATCACACTGGCCCGGATACTAAATCTGAATTTTGCCAGCCGTATTCTGTTCGGCCGGATTTTCAATCTGCTCTGGTCGGTGCTTGCGGTGTCGATGGCTATCAGGCTGATACCCTTCGGTAAGAAAATTATGTTTGCGGTCGGCTTGCTGCCGATGACGCTTCATGAGCTGGCTTCCAACTCTTATGATGCATGGATCATCGGATTCAGCATGTTGTTCATTGCCTACTGCATGAAGCTGGCCTACGAAAAGGAGCGGGTGGAGAACCGGGATGTGGCGATTTTAGCGTGCCTGATCGGTTTGCTGGCGCCCTGTAAAATTGTGTACGCGCCGATTATCGGTCTGTGCCTGTTGATTCCCAAGGAAAAATTTGGTAATATAAAGAGGTGGATGATCTCTGCCGGAATCGTGTTGGGGGCATTGATCGTGATGATGCTCATTGTCAATGGCCAGACGCTGCTCTGGTACACGGAGGCAGATGTGTCGGACAATTTCGTTTCCCATGCCGGGGAACAGGGGTATACATTTACGTATTTTCTGGAGCACCCCGTTGAACTGCCGATAATCATGCTGAATACGCTGAAAATCAGCGGTATGCTTTATCTGAAAACCATGTTGGGATGGCGGTTGGGACAGTTGGATATTAACCTGCAGATTTCTGATCTGTTTTTTATGGTGCTGGTGGTGCTGGTGATTTCTTTCCTTATCCCTTGTGTGGATGAACCGAAGGTTTTCCGGAAGGGAAATAAGCTCTGGATGACGGTATTGATCGGTGCGGTGGTCTTTCTCACCATGTTCTCCATGCTGGTGGCGTGGACGGCGATCAGCTCTGAGGTGATCACCGGTGTGCAGGGGCGGTACTTCCTGCCGGTACTTCCGCTGGGGGCTATGGTCTTATTCAGAGACGGCAGTCTGGTGGCAAAGCGGAATAATGACAGATTGCTCTGTGCGGCATTTGCAGTTTATCATATTTTCCTGTTGACAGAGTTGTTTGGGCAGGTGCTGATGGTGCAGGGCTAATGAGGTGAAATAGCGTTGAATTGGAATGTGTAAAGCCAAATATAGCGTAGATTAGGGAGGAAAGAAAAATGGGAAAGATCAAAGTGACCAGATGTGAGATCGAGGGACTCTGCGTAGTGGAGCCTACAGTGTTCGGAGATGACAGAGGCTATTTTGTGGAGACCTACAATTACAACGATTTCAAGGCGGAAGGTCTGGATATGATCTTCGTTCAGGACAACCAGTCCATGTCCGTGAAGGGCGTGCTGAGAGGTCTGCACTATCAGAAGCAGTTCCCTCAGGGTAAGCTGGTTCGCGTGGTCAGCGGAAAGGTATTTGATGTGGCCGTGGATCTTCGCACCGGTTCAGAGACCTACGGAAAGTGGTTCGGTGTGGAGCTGTCCGGAGAGAACAAAAAGATGTTCTACATTCCCGAAGGCTTTGCTCACGGCTTTGTTGTACTGTCCGATGAGGCGGTGTTTGCCTACAAGTGCACCGATTTCTATCATCCCGGCGATGAGGGCGGTATCATCTGGAACGATCCGGAGATCGGCGTAGAGGGGCCTATCCCTGAGGATATGAAGCTGATCATGTCCGATAAGGATGTGAAGTGGGGCGGACTGAAAGAGGCGTTCAAGTTTTAATGAAAGTAAGCAATCAGCTTTAATTCATGATAGACGGAGGATATCCCATGTCGGATCAGAAGGAGTTTAAGTTTAAATGCAGACTGATCGCGGAGCTTGCCAGGGCAGATTTTAAGAAGCGCCTGGCGGGGTCCTATTTCGGCATGCTCTGGATGTTTGTCCAGCCTATCGTGACGGTGGTCATTTACTATATGGTGTTCTCAGTCATTGGCGGACGAGGGCAGCAGGCATTTATGGACGGCGTACCGTATCTGCTGTGGATGATCTGTGCACTGGTTCCCTGGTTTTACTTCAGTGAATGTTTGAGCGGCGGAACTTCCTGCCTTCTGGAATATAATTATCTGGTAAAGAAGGTAGTATTTCAGATCGATATTCTGCCTACGGTGAAGATTTGTTCTGCGCTGGTGGTTCATGGTATTTTTGCCGGGATCCTGCTGGCAGTCAGCCTGTTTTGCGGCAACCTTCCTCAGCTGTCATGGATACAGATGCTTTATTACACCGGATGTACAGCGGTGCTGGCCCTTAGCATTGTCAAGTTTACTTCGGCAGCGGTGGTATTTTTCCGGGATATGGGTCAGTTGGTGGCCATTGCCATTCAGTTTGGCGTGTGGCTGACTCCGGTGATGTACAGCAACGATCAGATCCCTTGGAGGTGGGTGGCGTTTATCCTGCGGCTGAACCCCATGTATTATGTGGCAGAAGGGTATCGTGATTCGATCATCCGCGGAGTCTGGTTCTGGCAAAAGTCGGAGACGATTTATTTCTGGGCGGTGACACTGCTGATGTTCTGGTTTGGAAATCATATGTTTAAGAAGCTGC
>JAFOFP010000097.1 GCA_017387285.1 Lachnospiraceae bacterium | reverse complement strand
GATCGTATCCTGGTTGAAACCGATGCGCCTTTTATCCTCCCCTACTGCAAGGATGTGATCCAACCGAAGCTTCTTCGCCGTGCCAGGAATACCTCACTGATCCTTCCGGCAGTGATTGAAAAGATCGCTGAGCTGAAGGGTACTTCTGCGAATGATGTAGAGCAGGCCACGACAACAAATGCGATTCGATTATTCCGTTTACCAATAAAAGGGGCATCCCATGAATGTGATTGAGTATGGAAAACAGAATAAGGATACCGTCATCCTGCTCCATGGTGGTGGTCTGTCCTGGTGGAATTACCGGGAGGTGGCCAAGCTTCTGGAGAAGGACTATCATGTGATTTTACCGGTGCTGGATGGACACGCTGACAGCGATGCTGCCTTTACTGCCATTGAGGATCATGCTGCCAGACTGATTTCTTACATCGACACTCACTTCGGTGGGCAGGTAACTGCTATTAGCGGTCTTTCTTTGGGCGGACAAGTTGTGCTGGAGATATTGGCTCAGCGACCGGATATTTGCCGGTATGCGTTGGTAGAAAGTGCGCAGGTGAAGCCGTCGAAGCTGACTCATGCCTTGATTGGCCCCACCTTCGGCATGAGCTATGGTTTGATCAAGCAGCGATGGTTTGCCAAGCTGCAGGCTACCTATTTAGGCATTCCCAGGGAACTTTTTGAGGATTACTATCGGGACACTTGTGCCATCACCAAGGCAGATATGATCACATTCCTAAAAGCCAGCTGTGCATATGCCTGCAAAACCAATCTGGCAGAAACCACCGCAAAGGTAAAAATCGTGGCAGGTTCCCGGGAGCAAAAAAGCATCCTGGATTCTGCGAAGTTACTCCACATCACCATCCCCGGCAGCCAGATGGAGATTCTGCCAGGCCTAAACCATGGAGATTTGAGCATTAACCACCCGGAACAGTATGTTCAGATGCTGAAGTGGGAATAAAGCTCAGAAAAGATAAGCGATAGTAAGGTGAGATTATTATGAAGACAACGGATGTAGGATATATCAATAAAAATAACCAGAAAAATCTGGGATACCGAGGTGTATCTGAAACTCATTATAACCAGAAATTCTTCGAGATGGAGTGCTTGGATTGTGGGCACAGGTATATGGCTAATGGATGTGATGTATGGCTGAGAAAATGCCCTCATTGCGGAGAAAATAAACCCAAGGTACAATCCAGGAGAACCATTTCCGATAAGCTGAGATATCAGGTGTTGAAGAGAGATAACTTTAAGTGTTGTGCTTGCGGTGCATCTCCAGCAAAGGATCCCAATATTGAGTTACATATCGATCATATTCTCCCCTGGTCGAAGGGTGGAGAAACGAAACCAGACAATTTACAAACATTGTGTTCTCGGTGCAATCTTGGAAAAAGTAATGATTCAACAGAAATGAGGTAATATTATGGCATTTCGATTGATCGACATAGAAAGTTGGGATCGCCGGGAGTTTTACGAACATTTCATAGGCGAAGTGGTGTGTACCTATTCTGCCGTGGTCAATATGGACATCACGAACCTGAAGGGACAGAAGCTGTACCCTGCGATGATCTGGCTATTGACCAAGACCGTTAATGACATGCCGGAGTTTCGTACCAGCCTGACATCTGAGGGTCTCGGTATCTACGATGATATGCATCCCATGTACACGGTGTTCAATAAAGAGAACAAAAACTTCTCCGGTATCTGGTCTTACTTTTCCGAGGACTATGGGG
>JAFOFP010000096.1 GCA_017387285.1 Lachnospiraceae bacterium | reverse complement strand
GCTACCTGGATAGCGTCGAATGCCTGGATCATACCGATAACTGTTCCCAAGAATCCGAGTGATGGAGCGATAGCGATGAAGAGAGAGATCCATGAAAGGTTCTGACGCTGATGGTACTTGTTTTCAGCCCCATCAGTTCATCGGTTCCGGCTTTTACCGGTGAGATGGGAGGAGATGCAGGTCTTTCTGCGGCCCTCAATTCCGTCTCTATTATATGCAGTATGGTGTTTATGGTATCCATATTGATGGTGATGCTGTAATGAAGTGAATATTTTTACAAGGCGGTGCTATTTTGCTGTGAACAGTGAAATAACACCGCTATTTTTCTGAAAAGATTCTTTATTTTCTCTAAAATACCAGTTACAATGATATTACCATCGGAGGATGTTCTATGGAGAGAGCATTGACGGACGAGAGAGAAGGGGGATTTGCCATGAGACTTTATATTAAACAGAAGGTATTTTCCTGGGGTGATAAGTTCACCGTGAAGGATGAGAATGGGTTTGACAAATATGTGGTGGAGGGGGAGATTTTTTCCTGGGGGAAGAAGCTTCACGTCTATGACATGGCCGGCTATGAGGTGGCGTTTATCAAACAGGAGGTATTCAGCTGGATGCCCCGGTTCTATGTGTTCTGCGGAGAGGAACAGGTGGCTGAGATCTGCAAGGAGTTCAGCCTTTTCTTCCCCAGATACCGGATCGACGGTCTGGGTTGGGAGATCGAAGGCAGCTTTATGGCTCACGATTATCAGATCACACAGGGGGGACAGGAGATCGTGTCTATCAGCAAAGAGTGGATGACCTGGGGAGACAGTTATGAGTTGGATATTGCTGATCCGGAGGATGAGATTGTGGCGCTGTCGGTGGTGTTGGCCATTGACTGTGTGACGGAGTCCAGTTCGGGAGCCGGCGTAACGATTTCCAGTAATTAACGTAAAGATAGAAACAAAGAACGACAAGTTAATCATTTATAAGGAGGGGCAATATGAGATATGCATATGATTTTCGAAAGATAGCGAGAGAGGCACTGCGGGGGAGATGGGGCATTGCCGTCATCGCCGGAGTGGTGGCATCCCTGTTGGGAGCGGCAGCATCCATCGGCCCGAAACTGGAATTAAATATCAGTGATTCCGGCAAAAATGTGAATCTCAATCTCGGTGATGTGCAGCTGTTTACCACTGCAGAGACGGCACACTTTACCTTTTTTCCCGGGTTCAAGGGATTGATAGTCGGAGGCGCGGCACTTGTCCTTCTTGCGGCATTGGCTGTCGGTGTGCTGTATTTTATCCTCGGAAGCGTGGTTGCCGTGGGATATTCCGGGTTCAATCTTGATCTGGTGGATGGACAGAAAACACCGGAGATCGGTTCATTGTTCAATTACTTCCCGCACTGGAAAACCACTGCGGCGGCCAGATTTCTTCGGGGATTGTGGGTATTTCTTTGGTCACTGTTGTTTATTATTCCGGGAATCATTGCCGGATACAGTTACGCAATGACGGAGTATATTTTGGCGGAACATCCGGAACTGACAGCCAGGGAGGCCTTGCAGCAGTCAAAAGAGATGATGTACGGCAACCGTTGGCGTCTGTTCTGTCTGGAGTTCAGTTTTATCGGCTGGGATCTGCTGGCCTCGTTGACGCTGGGAGTCGGAGGTCTGTGGCTGAATCCTTACAAGAAGGCAGCAGAAGCTGCGTTTTACCGGGAGATCTCCGGAACGGAGTACGTTGTCGGAGGCAACGGCAGTGAAGGATTTGCAGGCGAGTAAAATTGCGATGAATAGGGAGGGATGACGAGTGAACACATATGATAATCATCTGATGGAGCTTCAACAGAAGGTGGCACAGAAAAAACAGCTGGACGCTAAGCTGAAGGAGCTTCAGAACCAGCGCAGAATTTTTGATCAGAAGGTTCTGGAGTTTAAGGTTCAGTACCAGAGCGAGCAGGAAGATGTGGAGAAGCTGGAGGGCCGCAGTCTGGCCAATTACTTTTACCGGGTCGTTGGCAAGATGGATGCAAAACTGGATGAAGAAGCCCGTCAGGCGGCGGAGGCCAAGGTAAAGCTGGATGCGGCAGAGCGTCAGTTGGCGGCGGTAGACAGCCGGATCAGAGAGATCCAGGCGAAGCTAAGGGAAATCTCCGGTTGTGAAGCGGTGTATTATCGTGAATTGGAAAAGAAAAAAGCTGAGGTAAAGGCTGATGGTTCACCGATGGGCGAGGAGATCCTGAAATGCGAGGAAAAGATCGCTTTTCTGGAGAGCCGGAAAAAAGAGATCAAAGAAGCGGTGTCTGCCGGACACAGTGCACAGGGAGCTGCTGATCAGGTGTTGAGAGAACTGGATGAGGCAGATAGCTGGAATACCTTTGATATGCTCGGAGGAGGCGGAATCATTACCCACATGGCGAAACACAGTCATCTGGATGATGCCCAGGAGATGATCGAGTATTTGCAGGTCAAGCTCTGTTCCTTCAAATCGGAGCTGGCAGATATCAACATTCATGCAGGGATGCAGGTCAATATGGATGGTTTTCTGCGGTTTGCCGATTACTTTTTTGATGGTCTGTTTGTGGACTGGACCGTAAGAGGACAGATCAGAGATTCACAGGATTCGGTGTATAAGGTGAGAACACAGATCGATACGGCCATTAATAAACTGTACAGCCTGGAGAAGGAGACGGATCGGGAGATTGAAGGCCTGAGGGCGAAGATAGAAAGTCTGCTGGTGGGGGCATGAGGTTCTATAAATAGGATTTGACAAGAGCGGAATAAATGAGAAGTGACAAGAGAGCGGCCTGTGGAAACAAGCCGCTCTTTTCGTAAAAGGTGCAAAGTCTAAAGAGAAAAAAAGCAATCTAAAAATGATTAAATGTGATATTCAAAAGGAGACAAAAATGCTATAATGAGAATAGAGTGAGAGAACGATTATTTTGGGTAAATAAAAATCGGATGAAATGAAATGTGCGAAAAAAGTCAGGAGGGAATGCAATGAAGAAAGCGGATATCGGTCTGGTTGGTTTGGCGGTTATGGGTGAGAATCTGGTCATGAATATGGAGTCCAAGGGTTTCACGGTGGCTGTCTATAACCGAACCACGGAAAAGGTGAGAAGGTTTGTCGAGGGGCGGGCCGCCGGAAAAAACATTATCGGCACCTATTCATTGGATGAACTGGTCGGTGCATTGGAAAAACCCCGCAAGGTGATGATGATGGTCAAAGCCGGACAGGCGGTGGATTCCCTGATCGAACAGCTGCTTCCCCTTCTGGAGGAGGGAGATATCCTCATTGATGGCGGAAACAGCCATTTCCCTGACACCATTCGCCGCACTGCGTATGTGGAGAGCAAGGGTCTTCTGTATGTGGGCTGCGGTGTTTCCGGCGGTGAGGAAGGAGCGCTGAAGGGGCCGTCTATGATGCCCGGTGGCTCTGCGGCGGCATGGCCTTATGTGAAGCTGATTTTTCAGGCTGTTTGTGCGAAAGTGGGCGACGAGGCCTGCTGTGACTGGGTGGGCGAGAACGGAGCCGGTCATTTTGTGAAGATGGTACATAACGGTATTGAGTACGGTGACATGCAGCTGATCTGCGAGGCATACCAGCTGATGAGAGATGGTCTGGGCATGAGTGCGGAGGAAATGCATCAGGTGTTTGCCGCATGGAATGAGACCGAGCTGGACAGCTATCTCATCGAGATCACTCGTGATATTCTGGCATATGAGGACGAAAACGGCGAGATCACCGTGGATCATATTCTGGACACGGCAGGACAAAAGGGAACCGGAAAATGGACGGCGATCTCTGCCTTGGATGAAGGCATTCCGTTAACCCTGATCGGGGAGTCCGTATTTTCCCGTTGCCTGTCGGCCATGAAGCCGGAGCGAGTGAAAGCGGCACAGGTATTCCCCAGAGAGACACCGGTGTTTGAGGGGGATAAGAAGGCATTTGTCGAATGCATCCGCAAAGCGCTCTATGCCAGCAAGATCATTTCCTATGCTCAGGGCTACGCATTGATGCGGGCGGCGGCTAAGACCTATGGCTGGAACCTGAACTATGGCGGTATTGCCCTCATGTGGCGGGGCGGCTGCATCATCCGAAGCGTATTCTTAGGAAAGATCAAAGAAGCCTACGAAAAGGATCCTGCATTGGAAAATCTTTTG
>JAFOFP010000095.1 GCA_017387285.1 Lachnospiraceae bacterium | reverse complement strand
CATTGGACGCATACCCTTATGTTGCTGCGTCTACCACAACCTTGAGTGCGATTCCTCCCAGTTTCCTGGATCACGGCGCTGTGGCCTTTGCGAAAAGTCTTGAAGATCCGGAGATCGTTGAGCAGATTCGCAAGGAGATTTATGAGATTAATGATCCCAGCTGGGATAACAGCATGTACTATGTGGGATTGGAGAACTTCCTGATCGTCCGCGCCAAGGAAACGCCTTGGGCTATTGGTAAAACTTATGCCCAGGCTGCTGAGGAATTAGGCATGGAGCCCTTCGATGCAGTGATCCATTTGCTGAAGGCCAATCACGGTACGGTTTACGAGTGCCGCTTCTCCATGTGTGAGGAGAATGTGGAAATGATCCTGAAGCATCCCAAGTGTATGGTCGGTTCTGACGGAATCTATGTTCCCGGTGATCAGTGGGCACACCCCAGAGCTTTTGGTACCTTCCCAAGATACCTGGGATGCTACATTCGTGAGCGGGGCATCCTCAGCAGAGAAGAGGGTATCCACAGAATCACCGGTATGCCCGCCAGCCGTTATGGCCTGAAGGGTAAGGGCCTCATTCGTGAGGGATATGATGCGGATCTTGTGCTGTTTAACTACGACACGATCCGGGATCATGCGGATTTCATGGATCCATTCAAGCCCAATGAAGGCATTCATCAGCTGTATATCGGCGGCGAACTGGTGCTGGAAGATAATGAACCTACAGGCGTCCGAAACGGCAAATATATTCGATAAAAAACACAAGATTTTCCATAAAAAGTACTTGATTTTTGTATAGCACCGTGCTATAATACATCGGTCTGAAAACAAGGTGAGTCCTCTACAGTACCGGGAACCATATCGCCGGAGATAATTGCTGCATGAACGCCTAATATTAAGGAGGACAAAGATATGGATTTGGTTAAGGCTCTGTCCAGCCAGTACATGAAGCCTGAGCTGCCCGAGATGCGGGTTGGCGACACTGTTCGTGTGCATGTGCGGATCAAGGAAGGCTCTCGTGAGCGTATTCAGGTTTTCGAGGGCACCATCATTGCTCGTAAGCATGGTGGCATCGGTGAGACCATCACTGTTCGCCGTATCAGCTACGGTGTTGGCTGTGAGAAGGTTTTCCCCGTGCATTCTCCCAACGTTGCTATGGTTGAGACTGTCCGTAAGGGTAAGGTTCGCCGTGCAAAGCTGTACTACCTGCGCAACCGCTTCGGTAAGGCTGCAAAGGTCAAGGAGAAGATCTGATTTTATCAATCATAAAAAAGAGGGGCGACCCTCTTTTTTTATTTCCCGTTTTTGAAAAATTCTCTTTTCATCAGTTGTAAAAGTGTGTATAATAATCTGGTAATATTTTTAGAGGAGGTGCGTCGATGCGAGAAGGTAAATTTATGAAAACGGCCTGTAGTGCTGATGTTAAGCATAAAAATAGTACTGATAGCAATGCAAAATTTAAAGACGTGCTGCTCTATTTGCATGATTTGGTGTATTTGCTTGGCTTTGGTCTCTTAATCCTGCTTTTGTGTTTTAAGATCGTGATCGTTTCCGGCTCGTCAATGAAGAATACACTTATAGACGGTGATTATCTCCTGCTCCTGGGCAATACCTTTTATCGGGATCCGCAGTATGGGGATATTATTGTTGCAAGCAAAGATTCCTATGAAGATGGAACACCGATCGTAAAGCGTGTTATTGCCACGGAAGGGCAGACGGTAGATATAGATTTTCTCAACGGTATTGTTTACATCGACGATGTTGCTTTGGATGAGCCCTATGTATCTTCAATCATGATGGATGAGGGTGTGAGTTTCCCCCTGACAGTGGAAAAAGGGTGCTTGTTTGTGATGGGGGATAACCGTCTTGTT
>JAFOFP010000094.1 GCA_017387285.1 Lachnospiraceae bacterium | reverse complement strand
GGTCAGATGTTTTTCTTAATATAGAATTCCTTCCACAGTCTTGCGATCTGCACCATATAATTACAGATCGTCTTAAAAATCTTCACCGTGGTATTATAATCTTCCTGCCATTCAACCGGATAATCAAGTACATTCATGTGGCGCTTTTCTGCCCTCAGCAAAAACTCAATCATGTAAAACCATCCGTTATCCTGACTGGATGCAGCAATTAACTCCAGTGCTTTCTCTCGGCGCAGGAAGGTAAAGCCGCAGATGGCATCGGTACATTTCATCCCCAAAAAGAGTTTGAGCAAAATCAGCAATCCCTGTGAGGTGATCTGCCGATACCATTTTCTGCCCTCCGTCTTTGAGGTCTTGGCAAAACGACTTCCATTGATATAATCCACCTCGGGAGATTCATCAAAAATTTCCAACGCCTCACCCAAATGACGAATATTGGCAGACAAATCGATATCCATATATCCTACAATCTCTCCGCTGCTGAGCTCTACTCCTCTTCGGAAGGCCGCACCAACCCCCCGCACATTGATCCGCTCAAAGCGCACACCGGGATAAGTCTCACACAGTCGCTGACCGATCTGTGGTGTCTCATCTTCGGAACCATTATCCACGATAATGATCTCATAGTCAGAAAATTCAATCTCATTCAAATACTCTACGGTTTTTGTCACACCCCGCTCGAGGCGAATCCTTTCATTCAATACCGGAAAAATGATAGTCAATTTCATTGGTTCAGTTTCTCCACTCCCTCGATAACATATCTCTGCTTCTTAAACATCATATTTAAAATGACAGACAAATACTTAAAGATCAATGTTTGTACCATAAACAGCATACCAAATCCGATCGACATGAGTAACATCGTAGATGCCCAGCCCTCCACCGGCTTTGTCTCACTGAACAGAGACACAATAATGTATCCCAGAGTAAACAGCATAATCAGGCCAAAGACAATACTCAACATCATGGACAGCCGTTCCAACAGGTCAGTAAAGATGATGATCGCATCTGCCGCCAGATCACTGCGGTTATTTCTCTCCTGACGGTTTCTTTTGGCCTTAGACTTAACCATACCGGTCTTATTATCGTACACGATGGTATCCATCCGCAGACCACAGTTTGCATACAGAACCTTGCGGTAGGGAACATAGGTATTGAGCTGGTTTACCCGATTGATGGCTCTGCGGGAAATAATACGGAAACGCTCCTGCCTGATCTTTCCGCGGTACGGGTTATCCGCATTGTAAACAAAGTAAAATAATCTAGACGTCAGGGAAACATAATGCATCGGTGCCGCTGCGACAATGTCATACCCCTCCAAAGAGCGATAATACACCTCCATGATCGCAGACTCATCAAAATCCATCAGGCAGCTGTCAAACTCAAAGACAAAATCACCCACCGCCAGATCCCGTCCGGCATTCATGGCAGTCTCCACACCCTGATAATAGCTCAAATTAACCACATGAACCACATGGCTATCTCCGTCTTCCTTCATAAAATCCTTGATCTGTGAGATTGTATCATCGGTGCAACCGTCATTGACACAGATCATCTCATATTTTTCAAAGTGATCGTCCATCACCCTGCAGACACGGGCAAAAAAATCCTTTCCGTCGCTCCCGTCATTATGCAAATAAAGAATACACGAAACAAAGCTTTTTTCTTTTGCTGTCCTCATGGCACACCTCGTAATCTATTTTTCGATTAAAAAGTAAATTTCCGGTTTTATATTAAGAACTCGTCCATATCGTAGATCGTATTGATCTTTCCCGACAGGACACTGATAAATGTGGGATTGGTGCTCGCACACTTGATCACCGTCGGTCTGGAATCATCGATCTCCGATGCTTTCAAGATAGGTTTCATGGAGAACAGTGAGTCTCTATAGGTAAACGCATACTCGTCCCGCATATATTTATGAGCCAGCGCAGACATATACTCCCAAGCACTGACCGGCTTGTTGGGGCAAAGGTTACAATTGCCCAGTTTTTCTTTACTGCAATAGCCACCGTCCGTACAAGGAAACTCAGGCACTGTGCCATAGCAGGTCTTATGAGGAGTGAAACATACAGACGTGAGGGAATGCACTCCGGTCTTACCGAAGGGCATAATGGAGAAGAAGGGACCATCCATCACCGTAAAACCGATATCCGAAAGCTTTTCTCCCGCATCGACCAAAATGATCTCGCAGAGCTCATACTTAAGACCAAACATCTCCGGATCGATACCCTCAACACGCTTAAGCACCTGATTTACCGACGCATAGGTGGCATTCAGCACAAAATCTGACTCCAGCCGATACACCTTTTCCGGTGCTTTAGCGTCAGAAACATACAAGGAAAAACGATCACTTTCTTTGACGATCCGGCGGATATCTTGCCCATACCGAATCTCCACGGCGGGATATTTCGCTAACTCCTCCAAGAAATAATCCCTCAGGATGAACGCGTCGTATGTATACTCCTCGGTGAGGAACGCACCGTCACAGGCACCATCCTTAAAATACTGCTCAACCGGAATATCACGACACGGAATCCCCGCATTTTTGCAAAACCGCTTAAACTCCTTGGCATCCGTCCAGGAAAAGCATCGGGAGGTCGCATAGATCTGGTCGAATTTTGAGTGAATGGCAAAGTCAAAGTCCTCATTGAATCTCCGGAAATAACCGGCAGATTTCATGGCTGTAGCCATGGATCGGGGATAATGGTATCCCATGTGTACTCTGGCCTGATTGACATAGGTGGCTCTGGAAAAAGCCGCGGCGTCCTGCTCAAGAACAAGGACCGATTGGCCTTTTTTTGCACAGAACAATGCTGCGTAGAGTCCATATAGGCCGGCTCCGAT
>JAFOFP010000093.1 GCA_017387285.1 Lachnospiraceae bacterium | reverse complement strand
TTCCCTTTGCGGAGCATATCATCATATACATTTGGTGCATAGGACGGATATCCCATTACCTCCGCTCCGTAGTTCAGGATCTCCATGGCATGCATTCCCTCATAGGCGGTATACTGCTCATAGGTTTCCAGTGACCATGCCGGGTGATTATAGGTCACAAAGAACCCTGCTTCCCGGCCTTTTCGGATCAGCTCATTGATCCCCTCCGGAGAGTATATCCGCACAAAGGGGTCCTCACTTTCATCAAATCTGATCTTGTCCCAATGTTTCCCTGCATTTCCGATGTAGGCATACCGCTCATTCCAGCAGGGCTGTACACGGATATGGGGGCTGCCTGCAATCAGACAGAGATGACAGGATTTCAGCTCTCTCTTTCCGGGAAACAGTTCCTTTTCGTTGAACTCCGCCTCAAAGCCGGCCAATGCCAGAAAGTTTTCATCGGTCAACTCATGATGAGGGATAAACAGACTGTGGTCTGTATAAGCTACCACCGAATATCCGTGGGACCGATAAAGTTCCTTCACCGCCTCGGGACTTAACTGCCCGTCGGAAAGATTGGTATGACAATGCAGATTTGCCTTGTAAACATTTCCATTCTTCGGCAGCAAATACCTGCGCGCACCTGCGCACTTGTCAGTGCAGTCTCGATTCAGCTGAGTCTTCTGTTCCATCCGATTCATTTGCCCCTCATTTCTTCCCGAATTCTCTCTCCATCCGTTCAAGAGCCTCCTTGATCTGCTCATATTTGGATGCATAGCAGATCCGGATATATCCCTCACCGTCCGGCCCGAAAGCACTTCCCGGCGACGTCACCACATGGGTTTTCTCCAATATGTACTCCGCCGCCTCCACGGAGGACATGCCAAAGCCGGTAATATTGGGGAACACATAAAATGCTCCCTTGGGACACAGACAGCGAAAACCGTTGATTCGGTTCAGACCGTCCACGATCAATCTCCGGTTTCGATCGTAATATTCCACCATTCTCGCTACATCTGCCCCGCCGTGACGGATGGCCTGAATGGCCGCCATCTGCATGGGCTCCGGGATACTGGCGATCATATTCTCATGAAGCTTGATGAGATTTTCGATGATATGCTCATTGGCACAGATATACCCCACTCTGAATCCGGTCATGGCAAAGGTTTTGGACAGACTGTTGATGGTCAGCACATAGTCCTCCAACCCCTCAAAGGCACCAATGCTTTTCTGGCAAAAGCCGTCATAAACCAGTTTTTCATAGGGCTCATCGGAGATCAGAAATACCTTATATTTCTTTACCAGCTCTGCAATATCCCGCAGCTCCTCCTCATCCAGCACACTGCCGGTGGGATTTGAGGGAGAGTTGATGATGATCAGCTTTGTCTTTTCCGTGATCAGCGGCTCGATCACATCGGCCGTCATTTTGAAATCATTTTTCTCATCGACCTTGGCATAGACCGTTTTTCCGTTTACCATGTCGATCTGACCTCTGTAATCCGGCCAGTTGGGTCCCTGAATAATCACTTCATCACCCGGATTTACCAGCGTCACCATGGCTAACATCAGCGCCTGGGTTGCCCCGGCAGTGACGATCAGGTTTTTCTCCGGATCACACTTGATTCCGTTTTCCCTCCACAGTTTATCCGCGATAGCCTCACGCAGCTCCCGGATGCCCGCATTGGGTGTATATTTGGTCTTTCCCTCTCTCAGCCCCCGGATACCGGCCTCGATAATGTGATCCGGTGTAGCAAATCCCGGCTCTCCCAAGGTCAGATTGATGGCATCGGGATATCGCTTTGCCAATTCAAACATACGACGCACGCCTGAGGGCAATGCGTTCTGTGCCGCCATACTGAGATTTATTTCTGCCATAAGATCAACCTCCTATTTTCTTACCGTTCCTATCTGATCTGTTAGCGCTTCTCACTCTCAATCGTTTTCCGTCTCTCTTTCCGTCATCTCCGGAAGCATGGTGGGCTGAAACTTATGCTCCATCAGCGACAGCATGGTATGGCTTTTGACCACACCCTTCTTTCGCTTCAACTGCAGCAATTTGTCCTCCAGCGCCTCCACATCAGCAGCACACACCTTCATCAGGTAATCATACTCTCCGGTGATGGCGTAACATTCCAACACATCTGGGTCCTTGCTGATATACTCCATCAGCGTTCCCACGCCTTCTCCATAACGCAGAACCAGCAAAATAAAGGCGGTGATCGGTTTCTTAATCTTTTTTCCATCAGTCAGTATGGTAAACGAACAAATAATCCCATCACTCTGCAGCTTCTGTATCCGCTTGTTGACTGCAGGCACAGACAAATTTACCCGACTGCAAATCTCTGTGGTAGTGGTATTTGCGTTTTGAGAAAGAATCTCAATGATCTGCTTATCAATACTGTCCATGTATGTCTCCTTCGAAGAATTGTTTTATTCGGTAAGCTCTGTCTGCGTTATCATAAGTTTATCGTCTGACGATCTAAAATGCAATACATACGCTAAAACATGATCAAAAATTAATTTATTTTTATATTTACTTTAATTTCACTCCTTGCAAATTCCTTTGTCAGGTTCTTTTTGAGCAAAAAAATGACAGAGTGCTGCCACTCTGTCATCATTTTCTTATTTGATATTCAAATAATCTTAAGCGTTTGCCTTCTCAACCTTGGCAACTGCAGCCTTCTCCATAGGGATACGGCAGTTCTTGTTGCTGCCGAACTCTACGATAACTACATCGTCGGTGATATCGATGATCACGCCATAGAAGCCGCCGGTGGTCATGATGCTGTCGCCGATCTCCATGGATGCGATCATCGCCTGCTGCTCCTTCTGCTGCTTCTTCTGGGGACGGATAGCGATGAAGTACATCAGTGCCATGATCACTACTACATAGACAATCATGCCCACAACGCTCATGCCGCCTGCTCCGTTAGCGCCTTCTGCCAACAATAATGCTGTCATTGTGTTTCCTCCTGATTTCTCATAATGTCCGTCATGATGATGCCGGTCACTCCCCGGCGGCCATCCGATCAAGTTTTTCTCTTTTATAACTTTGGTAACGGCCTTCTTCAATCGCCTGACGAATCTCTGTCATCATTGTATTATAAAAATGCAAATTATGCAAGACACAAAGTCGCATTCCGAGCATTTCTTTTGCTTTTAAAAGGTGCCTGATATAACTTCTGGAATATCTGCGGCAGGCAGGACAGTCGCAGCCCTCCTGAATAGGACGCTCATCCAACTCATATTTGGCATTGAACAGATTTAGTTTACCATAGTCAGTGTAAACGTGACCGTGACGGCCGTTACGGCTGGGATATACGCAGTCGAAGAAATCCACGCCGCGATCCACCGCCTCCAAAATATTGGCCGGTGTACCCACGCCCATGAGGTAACGGGGCTTGTCCACCGGGAGCAGAGGTGTGGTCACATCCAACACACTGTACATCTCCTCGTGACTCTCTCCCACTGCCAGTCCGCCGATGGCATAGCCATCCAGCTCCATCTCCCGGATACGCTTCGCGTGATCCATGCGGATATCCGGCAGGACACCGCCCTGATTGATACCAAACAGAAGCTGATGGGGATTGATGGTATCCTCCAGACTGTTTAACCGTTTCATCTCAGCCTGACAGCGAGCCAGCCAGCGGGTGGTGCGCTCCACCGACTTGCGAATATACTCCCGCTCCGCCTTGCTGGGAGGACACTCGTCAAAGGCCATGGCAATGGTGGATGCCAGATTGGACTGGATCTGCATACTCTCCTCCGGCCCCATGAAGATCTTATGACCGTCGATGTGAGACTGGAAATAAACGCCCTCCTCCTTAATCTTGCGAAGGCCGGCCAGGGAAAACACCTGAAATCCGCCGGAATCGGTGAGGATAGGCTTCTCCCAGGACATAAATTTGTGAAGGCCGCCCATCTGCTTGACAATCTTATCGCCGGGGCGAACATGCAAATGGTAGGTATTGGACAACTGTACCTGTGTGTGGATACCCTCCAGATCCTCGGTGGAAACAGCTCCCTTGATGGCAGCCACCGTACCCACGTTCATAAACACAGGCGTCTCGATGACACCGTGTACGGTATGAAGCTGTCCGCGACGGGCATTGCCGTCTGTTTTCAGTAATTTGTACATAAGATTCTCCATTATATATTCACAGTGTACCTCATGTCTTTCAGACATTTCGGTCACGGGCATGGCCCTATACATCCGCCTTCACGTAGTATATCACACATTTTTCCGAATGAAAAGCTGTTTTTCCGCATACATTTTACCATCATCAAAATGCGGACATTCCCCGGAGGTATCTATGAATCAAACAGCCATCAATAAACCACTGTTCCTGCTAAAGACCTTGCTGATTACCTATCTGCTCACCGGTATCCTGCTGTTTGCACTGTCCTTTGTGCTCTATAAACTGCGGCTCAGCAATAAACAGATCCAGACCGGTGTTTACCTGATCTACATCCTGTCCTGTTTTCTGGGGGGCTTTCTGGCCGGAAAAAAGCTGAAAAACCGTCGCTTCCTGTGGGGAATGTTCATGGGTGGTCTGTACTTTGTCGTTCTGTTTCTGGTCTCCACCTTGTCCGGGCGCCCCATGGAATCCGGAATTTCCTACTTATTGCTGGTGTTAAGCATCTGTCTGGCAGGCGGAACCTCGGGAGGAATGTTGAGCTGACCATCTTGGGACAGATTAAACGGGGCCGCTGTCCACGGCCCCATTTTTATATCTCATAGTTATTATTTACTGCTCGTTCATCTTTGCCAGCTTTGCGCTCTGATCCGCTGCGATCAGGCTGTCCAGCACCTCATAGATGTCTCCGTCCATGATGGAATCGATCTTGTACAGGGTCAGCTTGATGCGATGATCAGTGACACGTCCCTGAGGGAAGTTGTAGGTACGGATCTTTTCCGAGCGATCTCCGGTTCCGATCTGGCTTCGTCTGGCCTCGGCCTCCGCATCCTGCTTTTTCTGACATTCCAGCTCGTAAAGGCGGGCACGCAACACCTTCAGCGCCTTATCCTTATTTTTCAGCTGGGACTTCTCATCCTGACAGGAAATCACGATTCCCGTGGGAAGATGGGTCAGACGCACGGCAGAGTCGGTGGTGTTGACACACTGACCACCATTTCCCGACGCACGGAACACATCAAACTTACAGTCATTCATATCGATCTGTACATCCACATCCTCGGCCTCAGGCATAATGGCCACAGTGGCGGTGGAGGTATGGATACGACCGCCGGACTCGGTAGCCGGCACACGCTGTACCCGGTGTACGCCGCTCTCATATTTCAGCTTGGAGAATGCTCCCTGTCCGCTGATCATGAACACGGCCTCCTTAAAGCCTCCGATGCCGTTCTCATTGACACTGATCAACTCCGTCTTCCAGCGGTTGCGCTCCGCAAACCGGGCATACATGCGATAAAGTTCTGCCGCAAACAGAGCTGCCTCGTCACCGCCGGCTCCGGCACGAACCTCCACAAATACGTTTTTATCATCGTTGGGGTCCTTGGGCAGCAACAGGATCTTGATCTCCTGCTCCAGCTCCTCCACCCGCTTTCTGGCATCGGCAAGCTCCTCCTTCGCCAGTTCTCTCATCTCCTCGTCGTTCTCCTCCTCCAGCAGCATCAGACTATCCTCAATGTCCTGCTTTGCACTGCGGTATCCACGGTAGGCCTCCACAATAGGAGTCAGGTCAGAATGTTCCTTCATCAGTTTGCGGAATTTGGTCTGATCCTCAACCACAAAGGGATTATTCATCTCCGCTTCAAGTTCTTCGTATCGAATGCGAATACTATCCAAACGGTCAAACATAATTTCCTCCATCTATCTTGAACTGTAATTTAGCTGTCACCACGCGATCCAGTCCGGCAAGATCCTTGATCACACGAATGTCCACATATCCATTCTCTGCCAATATCTCACTGACCGACTGTCCCTGGTCATAACCGATCTCATAATAAATCCGGCCTCCGGGCATCAGATACCCCCTCGCCGACTCACTGATCCGGCGATAAAAACTCAAGCCGTCCGCCTCGCCGTCAAGAGCCAGTCTTGGTTCGTGACAACGCACCTCATCCTCCAGCGTCTCAATAACCGCAGAGGGAATGTAGGGTGGATTGGATACGATCACCTGAAATTTCCCCGCGATCTCCTCAAACAGATCGCTTTTGAGAATCTGATAATGCTCACAACCGTTTTTCCCGGCATTGGCTGCAGCAACCTTGATCGCTTCCTCTGAAATATCGGCTGCCATCACCTCCACCGGAACCTCTGCCAGCCTCTCCAAGCTGATACCGATACAGCCTGAACCGGCACACATATCCAATATCCGAAGCGTTCCCTCCGTATGAAGGTCCTTCAGCTCATCCAGCACCGTTTCCACCAATACTTCCGTATCCTGCCTGGGGCATAGAACATGCTCATTGACCAGAAAATCCAGTCCCATGAACTCCTGATGACCGATGATCTGCTGCAGAGGAATGCGCCTGCTTCGCTGACCGATCATATGGACAAATCTTCCCATGGGCAGAGATTCATCCTCCGCATCACGCCACGTCTGCTGGGATCCGGCTGCACAGTCATCCCACTGTTCCGCCGGAATTTCTCTGTCTCTGCACAGAAAAAACTGCGCCCTGCTCATATCAAATGCCTCAGAAAACAGATACCAGGCGTCAATCTCGCACTCCTCTATCCCGGCACATTTTAATCGTTCTGCCGCTTCACTCAGCAGTTCCTTCCAGGTCATTTTTGATTTTCCTGCTCTTCCTTCACTTCTGACACAAATGTTTCCCAATCAAACACCGCTTCCACCGCACTGATAGCCACCTCGATCATGGAATCATCCGGTTCCCTTGTGGTCAGCTTCTGCATGGCCAGACCGGGCTTGCTGATCAGGCAAACAAGGGGTGACTCACTGCGTCCCGCCAGCTTCAGCACCTCATAGGAGATACCGGCAATCACCGGAAGCAGCAGCACACGACTCACAATGCGAAGCAAAACCGTCTCCACCCGCACGAACATAAATACCAACAGGCTCACCAGCATAACCAGCAGCAAAAAGCTGGTTCCGCACCGCTTGTGGAGGCGGGAGGATGCTCTCACATTGTCCACCGTCAGCTCCAGCCCCTGCTCAATACAATTGATACACTTGTGCTCAGCTCCGTGATACATGAACACTCTCTGAATATCCTCCATTTTGGAGATCAGTTTCACATAGATAAAGAAGATCACCAGGCGGATAATTCCTTCAACCAGAGCGATCCAGAACGGTCCCGCTCCCAATCCCTTGATGGGGCTGGCGATCAGCACCGGAAGCACCATAAACAATCCCACTGCCAGTGCGATGGAAAGGGCTACGGTCATCGCCATCATGAGACCGTTATCGCCGGAAGAATCTTTTTTCTTACCTTCCGATGCTTTACTCTCCCCGTTCTGTGCTCCGGCAACCTTTTTCTCCGTCTCAGCGGCCTTCTCCGCCTCCAGCGCCAGATCTGCCGATCGGGTCAGGGTTTTGATTCCCAGCACCATGGAGTCAATAAAATTGAACACACCGCGAACAAACGGAAGCTCCAATATCTTCTTCCCTTTGACAAACCCTTTATATTCACCCGGTTCCACCTGAATCTGCCCGTCGGGCAAACGCACTGCCAGTGCATAGGCATCACCGTTTTTCATCATAATTCCTTCCATGACGGCCTGGCCGCCGATTCCAGAAGATTTCATTCACATTCCTCCTCAGGTTCAAAAAAAGGTTGAGATTTTCGTATACCGAAATCTCAACCTTATCTTGACTGCTTTCGATTAGTCGTTCTTCAAACCGTACTTACGATTGAACTTATCGATACGTCCGCGAGTAGAAGTAGCCTTCTGCTGTCCAGTATAGAAAGGATGGCACTTGGAGCAAATTTCCACGTGAATGTCCTTCTTAGTAGAGCCGGTTACGAACTCGTTTCCGCAGTTGCAAACAACCTTTGCCTGATAGTACTTGGGCTGGATTCCTTCCTGCATTTCATTCACCTCACTTATACAATCTTATTCCTTATTTCTATGGCTGCATGTGAAGATTCGCGGGTGATTCGCGAATTTCTTCGACCAAGCCAGTCTTTTAGTTAAACAGCTGGATAATTATAACACAATCACTGCCTAATTGCAAGCCAAATTCAACTCATTTTCGCAATTTTTTGCTTGGTTTTACTGGTTTTTTGCTCAATTTTCCTTATTTTTTTCGGCCTTAAATTTATCCAGACACTTGTTGATACGATCCACCGGATTTAACAGCTCACTGACAGACATTCCATGATTCAGGTAGTCAATGATCAGTGCGATGTACTTACTCATGTCCACGCTGGTGTAATAAGGACGGGACAGCAGCTCCGGAGTCTGATAGATCAGGTTGGTGGTGAAGATCCGGTCGATCAGTCCGTTCTGGTGATACTCATCAAACTTGTGCAGACCGTTGGTAAACAGACCGAAGGTGGAACATACAAATACCTTGCGGGCCTTTCTGCGCTTCAGCTCCTTTGCCACATCCAGCACACTCTCACCGGAGGAAATCATGTCATCGATGATGATCAGATCCTTGCCCTCAACATCAGTGCCGAGGAACTCATGAGCCACAATGGGATTGCGTCCGTTGACAATGCGGCTGTAGTCTCTGCGCTTATAGAACATACCCACATCAAGACCCAGCACGTTAGCCAGATAGATGGCACGGCCCATGCCGCCCTCGTCGGTACTGATGACCATCATATGATCGCTGTCGATCTGAAGATCAGGCTCTGCCTTCACCATGGCTTTGATAAATTGATAGTTAGGGTTAAAGGTCTCAAAACCGGTCAGCGGGATCGCATTCTGCACTCTGGGATCATGGGCGTCAAAGGTCAGGATCTGATCTACGCCCATCTTTACCAACTCCTGCAGTCCCAATGCACAGTCAAGGGACTCACGTCCGTTGCGCTTATGCTGACGGCTCTCATAGAGGAACGGCATGATGACCGTAATACGTTTAGCCTTTCCTCCCACTGCCGCGATGATACGCTTCAGGTTCTGGAAATGGTCATCCGGGGACATATGATTTTGCTGTCCGCGCAGAGAGTAGGTCAGGCTATAGTTACACACATCCACCATGATGTACAGATCGTCGCCGCGGACAGAGGTCTCGATGACACCCTTACCTTCACCTGAACCGAAACGGGGAACCTTGGTCTCCACAAGATAACTGTCCCTGTCATATCCCTCGTAGGTCATAGCGATCGGATTATTCGCTCCTCTGGTTTTTCTCCACTCCACCAGATAGTTGTCCACCTTTGCACCCAGCGCCTGACAACCGTCCAATGCAATCACTCCGAGAGGGCCTTCCGGCAACATTCCAAAGTTTTTCTCGTCTCCCATACGTTTCCTCCGTTATCGTATTTATCTGCCAATGTCAATTTCGACATAATTCGCATTTTACGCATTCTTTATACCATCTACTGCGGGGTTAAGTCAAGCCCCTATCCGTAGTTTTTGCGAATTCGAATATCCGGACCGCAAAAACGAATGATCTTATATTCACTCAGAATACGGGAGGCAATGCGGTCAGCATAAGTATCCCGAAGATCATTGACGGACAGATTGGTGGAGATCACCGTAGCCTGTCCTTTCTTGAGCCGTCCGTCCAGAACCCGGAACAATTCCGAATTGGTCATGGAATTGTTGAGCTCGGTCCCCAGATCATCAATGATCAGCAGTTCACAGTCCCCGATCAGTCCTGCCCGGTTAACGGTCTCCGAATCGGCATCGTCGGACATCCGGGCTCCTGTCATGGTATCCATCAGCTGAACTGCCGTCACATAAACCACCGACACGCTCTGCTCAATCAGCTCCTTCGCAATACAGTGGGTAAAAAATGTTTTTCCCACGCCTGCCGGGCCGGTGAACAGCAGGTTTCCTCCCTTTTGGGAGAACTCCTCGGTATAGCGTCGGCACACATCGGCAACCCGCTCCATATATGCCGGGAGGGTCAGCCCGCTCTCCCGATTGACGATATAAGCGGGATCGTAATACCGATCCGTCATGGTATCAAAATTTTCTTTCTCCAGCTGTTTTTCCAGTCCGCTCTCCCGATACAGCAGGGCAATCTCCTGCTGTTTAAAACAGCGGCACTTTTTTCCATCCACATATCCGGTATCCTTGCAGGCTCCACAGCGGTATCGCAGTTCCAGATCAGTGACCGCATAGCCGCCTGCCGTGATCAGCATATCCCTCTCCTCACGGAGATCCTCAAGGCGCTTTCTGGCTTCCCTGCCACACTCAATGCCTTTAAGGGCTGCTCTGGCCAGCCCCGCCGCCGCCTCATTGATGGCCGCATCGTATGCGACCAGCCGGGGAATCGCATGATAAATCCGCTGTCTGCGGTCATCCAATTCCAGACGGTTCATCCGCTGCCGATCCTCATAGACCCGCATGATCTGATTGTATTGTCCGTTGTTTAATGACATCTTATTCAATCCTCATCCTGTTTGGTCGTCCTTTTGTCCCCACTCTCCGTCA
>JAFOFP010000092.1 GCA_017387285.1 Lachnospiraceae bacterium | reverse complement strand
GTGAGAACACCATTTCTCAGATGAAGGAATTGATCGTTCAGAACTATAATCATCCCTGTATCGTAGTTTGGGGTCTTTCCAATGAGATCACCATGAATCAGGATGTTACCGAGGATCTGGTGGACAATCATAAGGTGCTCAATGAGATGGTTCATCAGATGGATCCCACCAGACTGACTACGATTGCAGCGGTTTCCATGTGCCCCATGGATCACCCCTACATCCAGATTCCCGATGTGGTTTCCTACAACCATTACTTTGGCTGGTACGGTGGAGATACTTCCATGAACGGCCCTTGGTTTGACAGCTTCCATGCGGCTTACCCCAATATTCCCATCGGTGTCAGCGAGTACGGCTGTGAGGCTCTGAACTGGCACACTTCCAACCCTGCACCGGGCGATTACACCGAGGAATATCAGGCATATTACCATGAGGAGCTGATCAAGCAGCTTTACACCAGACCTTACATCTGGGCTACCCATGTTTGGAATATGTTCGACTTCGGCGCCGACTCCCGTAACGAGGGTGGTGAGAATGGCCAGAACCATAAGGGTCTGATGACCTTCGACCGTAAGTATAAGAAGGATGCTTTCTATGCATACAAGGCATGGCTGTCCGACGATCCCTTTGTACACCTCTGCGGAAAGCGTTATGTTGACCGCGTCGAGGATGTGACCAAGGTTACCGTTTACTCCAATCTGCCTGAGGTTGAACTGTTTGCCAACGGAGTGAGCCTTGGAAAGCAGACGGCAGAGGATCATTTCTTCTATTTCCAGGTACCCAATGCAGGTGTGACCAAGCTGGTGGCAGTGGCAGGCGAGTTCACAGACGAGAGCGAGATCCGCAAGGTAGAGAAGTTCAACGATGCATATCGTCTGGTGGAGAAGGGTGCAGTCCTCAACTGGTTTGACATTGATGCACCGGAAGGTTACTTCTCCCTCAATGATAAGCTCAGCGATATCATGGCTTCCGAAGCCGGAAGAGCATTCTTTGGTCAGCTGATGCAGCAGGTGATGGCAAATGCCGGTGAGGGAAGCATGATCCAGGGCAATGATATGGCGGCGATGTCCGGAAGTCTGATGCAGATGATGGGAAGCTTCACTGTCCTGAGAATGGTTGGCCTTATGGGTGCAGCAGGCGTGAAGATGACCAAGGAGCAGTTGTTGGCAATTAATGCACAGCTTAATCAGATCAGGAAATAATTGATCAAGAAAAGAAGTAAAAGAGATATCGAAACCCCACACATAAAAAACGGAAACAGCCGGCAGGCCTTTAAAGGCCCCGGCTGTTTCTGCTTTAGGGGAAGTAAAAATGACTTGAAATTTCATTCATGCCGTGCTATAATCAGATTGAAATAGAACATACATTCGATTGATGGGGAGCAAAATGAGTGAGAGAGCATATACGTTAGAGGAAAAACTGGCGATTTTGTCCGATGCGGCCAAGTATGACGTGGCCTGCACCTCCAGCGGAGTGGATCGGAAGGGGAAATCGGGGCAGTTGGGAAATTCAGTATCAGCGGGCATCTGTCACAGCTTTGCAGCGGATGGCCGCTGTATCACGTTGTTAAAGATTTTGATGACCAATGAGTGTGTATTTGACTGCAAATACTGCCAAAATCGCGCGTCAAATGACATACCGAGGGCTACGTTTACGCCGGAGGAGGTCTGCACACTGACCATGGAGTTTTATCGGAGAAACTACATCGAGGGCCTTTTCTTGAGTTCCGGTGTGCGGAAAAATCCCACTGCCACCATGGAGCAGATGTTTCAGGCGTTGTATTTACTGCGGGTGAAGTATGGTTTTCGCGGATACATTCATGTGAAGGGGGTGCCGGGGGCTGATCCGGCAGTGATCCGTGAGATTGGTTATCTGGCGGACCGGATGAGTGTCAATCTGGAACTGCCTACGGGTGATGGATTGCGGCTCTTGGCACCTCATAAGACCAGAAAGACCATTTTGACGCCGATCAGACAGATACAGCAGGGGATCGCCGAGGACAGAGAACGGATCGGGATCAGCCGGCGTATGGATCGGGCCTATGGGATAAGGGAAATGACCGGGAGCATTTTTCATGATGATAATCTGAGATTGAGCCGGAACGAGGATGAGAAAATATTAACGTTTGGGGACACAGGGCAGGTGCGCGGATCCACAGACGATTACGGGATAAACTATGGGGCGGATACCGGCACGTCTGTGACCTCATCCGGAGGGCTGGTTCCTTGGGCGGAGGCCAGAGGACTTTCTTACGTCCCGGCAGGCCAGAGTACCCAGATGATCATCGGAGCGACCGGAGAGACAGACTACCAGATCATGCGGGTGACGGAGAGCCTTTATCGGCAGTTTGATCTGAAAAGGGTATTTTTTTCCGGATATATCCCGCTCAATGAAGACGCTGTGCTGCCTTCTTTGGATACTCCGGTTCCGCTGCTTCGGGAGCACCGTCTGTATCAGGCAGACTGGCTCCTCCGGTTTTATGGCTTTCGGGCCGATGAACTGTTGTCCGAGGACAGACCGGATTTTAATGTACTGGTGGACCCCAAATGTGATTGGGCACTCAGACATCTGGAGTATTTTCCGGTGGAGGTAAACCGGGCAGATTATGCCTTGCTGCTGAGAGTGCCGGGGATCGGGGTGAAGTCTGCCCGCAGGATCGTTCAGGCCAGACGAAACGGAAGGCTGGACTTTCCCGATCTAAAGCGCATCGGTGTGGTCTTAAAGCGAGCGGCGTATTTTCTGACCTGCAATGGGAGACAGATGTATCCGATTGCCATTGAGGAGGATGTTTTGACATGGTGTCTCATTGCAGACGAGGGGAAAAAACGCTGGGAGGTGGAGCATCCGGGGGAGTATCGACAGCTGAGTCTGTTTGATGATATGCAGCTGACCATGATGCCCACGGTGGAGGATTGCGGTAAATCGTTGTATGGACAGTTGTAGTTCCGGCCGCCGGAAGGATGGAACATTGACGTTAAGATGCAGACCGCAGATAAAGGAGACAGGATCATGGAGACGATGTTGAATATTAGAGAAACAAATCCAGTGACAGAGGTTCATCGTTTTGTCTGTGAGGATGAGTTCGGCGCTATGATGAGCTGTGTCTATGAGGCATGGCGATGGGGAAATCGAGGGTTTCCGGTGGAGCTTGCCGTTGAGAATGAGGATAATTATCGGCTGTTTTGCGTGGAACATCGGGTGGAATATGATGAGGAGCGGGCAAAGAAGGTGATCCGTTCCATTCGGGCAAAGATATCGGAGAGTGCTTTTCAACTGGTCTATGATTGTGCCATGTCAGCATATCCGGAAAAAGTTCAGGTGATTTATGACTTTTTGAGAATTGGATTTTTGCGGGGAGCCTCCTCGGTGGATTGTCTGACGGAGGAGGCGGTGATGCGGATCGTTGAAATTGCAAGGCGGGTGGGAAATGAAGCTCATCGGTTTATTCAGTTCGCCCGCTTCTCTCGGCTGCCGGAGGGGATACTCTGTTCGCTGATCGAACCCCGCTCCAATGTACTTACGATGATCGCACCTCACTTTTCGGACCGGCTGATCAGTGAAAACTGGATGATCGTGGATAAAAAGAGAAGACTGGCTCTGCTGCATCAGGCAGACAGTCCGTGGTATCTGAGAAGTCTTTCTGAGGAGGAGTTTCAGAGAGTATTGAGTTTTGACCGGGATCGGGAGGATTATGCAGACCTGTGGCGTACCTTTTTTGATCATGTCGCGATTGAGCAAAGGAGAAATCCGAGGTGTCAGTCCAATTTTATGCCGAAATGGTATCGCACAAACATGACAGAGTTCAGATCGTAGGTATATTGTGCGATTTTCAAAAAATGGGTTGATTTTTTGTCTGAGTTTTGTTACAATAGCACATGATGGTGCGAAAGAGCACCAGAATTTACAGAAAAACAGACAAAATGTTAGTGTCGAGGAGGAAATTATGAAAGTTTATGAATCTGATCGTATCCGCAACGTCGTACTGTTAGGACACGGTGGCTGCGGAAAGACTTCCCTGGTCGAGTCTATGGCCAGCATCACGGGAGTTACCTCACGTATGGGAAAGGTGGCTGACGGAAATACCATCAGCGATTTTGATAAGGAAGAGATTAAGCGTAAATTTTCAATTTCCACCACAGTTGTTCCCGTTGAGTGGGATGGTGTGAAGATCAATGTTCTGGATACTCCCGGATACTTCGACTTTGTGGGCGAGGTTGAGGAGGCTGTTTCTGTTGCAGATGCGGCGATTATCGTAGTTAACGGTAAGTCCGGTGTTGAGGTTGGTACGCAGAAGGCATGGGAGCTTTGTGAGAAGATGAACCTGCCCCGTATGTTCTATGTTACCAACATGGACGATGATAACGCCAGCTTCCGTCAGGTGGTAGAGGATCTGCAGGATATGTACGGAAAGAAGATCGCTCCTTTCCAGATGCCCGTTCGTGAGAATGAGAAATTGGTCGGCTTTGTTAACGTTGTTAAGATGAAGGGTCGTCGTTTCAATGCTGACGGTTCCTATACCGATGATGAAGTGCGTGACTACTCCGTTGATTATCTGGAGCAGTACCGTGAGGCACTGATGGAGGCGGTTGCTGAGACCAGCGAGGAGTACATGGATCGTTACTTCGGCGGAGATGAGTTTACCTACGATGAGGTTTCCATTGCTCTGCGTACCCATGTAATGGACAATGTTATCGTTCCCGTGCTGATGGGATCTTCCGTGAGCGGATTCGGTACCCGTATGCTCCTCGATGTGGTTGAGAAATATGTATATGCGCCCAATAAACTGGAAATTTCCGGTGAGGCAGGCGGATTCGAGTTTGAGGCTAACTATGACGATACCAAGCCCATGAGTGCAAAGGTTTGGAAGACCCTGGTTGACCCCTTCATCGGAAAGTATTCCTATGTAAAGATCTGCTCCGGTGTACTTCGTGCAGGTGCAGACGTGGTTAACGTAAATAAAGATGCTGACGAGAAGATCGCTAAGCTGTTTGTTCTTCGCGGTAAGGATGCTCTGGAGGTTTCCGAGCTTCGTGCCGGTGATATCGGTGCTATCCCCAAACTGTCTGTAACCACCACCGGAGATACTCTGGCAGCTAAGGGCAAGGCTATCGTTTACGATAAGCCGGAGGTTTCCGTTCCTTATACCTATGTTGCATACCGTGCAAAGAACAAGGGTGATGAGGACAAGATCGCAGGCGCATTGGCTAAGCTGATGGATGAGGATCTGACCCTTAAGACGGTCAATGATAAGGAAAATCGTCAGACTCTGCTGTACGGTATCGGAGATCAGCAGCTGGAGGTTGTTGTGAGCAAGCTCCTCAACCGTTATAAAGTAGAGATCGAGACTTATGAGCCTAAGGTTGCTTTCCGTGAGACCATTCGCGGTAAGGTTAAGGTTCAGGGTAAGCATAAGAAGCAGTCCGGCGGACATGGCCAGTACGGTGATGTTGTGATGGAATTCGAACCCTCCGGAGATCTGGATACTCCTTACGTATTCGAGGAGAAGATCGTAGGTGGTGTTGTTCCGAAGAACTTCTTCCCCGCAGTAGAGAAGGGTGTTCAGGAATCCGTTCTCAAGGGACCTTTGGCAGGATATCCTGTAGTTGGTCTGAAGGCTACTTTGGTGTTTGGTTCCTATCATGCGGTAGACTCCAACGAGATGTCCTTCAAGATGGCGTCTATTCTGGCAGTGAAGAACGCGTTTGCAGATCCTGCATCCAAGCCTGTTCTCCTTGAGCCCATCGTAAACGTAAAGGTTATCGTTCCCGATAAGTTCACCGGTGATGTTATGGGTGATATGAACAAGCGCCGCGGCCGTGTGCTTGGTATGAATTCCGACCATAAGGGTCATCAGGTCATCGAGGCGGATGTTCCCATGAAGGAAATGCTTGGCTACTCCACCGACCTTCGTTCCATGACCGGAGGTATTGGAAACTTCGAGTACACCTTCGCTCGCTATGAGCAGGCTCCCAGTGATGTTCAGGCGAAGGAAATCGCAGCAAGAGCAGGCGCAGAGGACTGATAGCTGAAAACAGATAAAGGATAATAAGCCCCCTGGATGCCTGTTGCAGGCATTCAGGGGTATTATATTGAGAATGTACCTAACAAAATCCAATTTTTCCTTAAATTTTTTGCGATACCCATTTGACAAGAAGGGTAGTATCGCCGTATAATGATACAAGGAATGTTTTGTAATTTTCCAAGCAAGATGAAGAAAGTTTTTTAATTACAAATTCATTTAAATCACAGGAGGATTAAACCAATGGGAAGAAAAATGAAAACCATGGATGGTAACCATGCTGCTGCTCATGCTTCTTACGCATACACTGACGTGGCTGCCATCTATCCCATCACCCCTTCATCTGTAATGGCTGAGGCTACTGATGAGTGGGCAACTCAGGGAAGACTGAATATTTTCGGTCAGACCGTAAAGGTAGCAGAGATGCAGTCTGAGGCTGGTGCAGCAGGTACTGTACACGGCTCTCTGGCAGCTGGTGCTCTGACCACTACCTACACCGCATCCCAGGGTCTGCTTTTGATGATCCCCAACCTGTACAAGGTTGCTGGTGAGCAGCTCCCCGGCGTATTCAACGTATCCGCACGTGCACTGGCTAGCCATGCACTGTCTATTTTCGGTGATCACTCCGACGTATATGCATGCCGTCAGACCGGTTGTGCTATGCTTTGTGAGTCCAGCGTACAGGAAGTTATGGACCTGACCCCCGTTGCACACTGTGCAGCAATCAAGGGCCGTCTTCCTTTCATCAACTTCTTCGACGGCTTCCGTACTTCCCACGAGATCCAGAAGATCGAGACCTGGGATTACGCAGATCTTGACGAGATGGTTGATCATGAGGCGATCGACGCTTTCAGAAGAAACGCGCTGAACCCTAACCATCCTTGCCAGAGAGGTTCTGCACAGAACGCAGATATCTTCTTCCAGGCAAGAGAGGCTTGCAACCCTTACTACAGCGCTATGCCTGCTATCGTACAGGAGTACATGGACAAGGTTAACGCAAAGATCGGTACCGATTACAAGCTGTTCAACTACTACGGTGCTGCAGACGCTGAGCATGTTATCATTGCTATGGGTTCTGTATGTGACACCATCGAGGAGACCATCGATTACCTGGTAGCTGCAGGACAGAAGGTTGGTGTTGTAAAGGTTCGTCTGTACAGACCTTTCTGCGCATCCGCACTGATCGACGCTATCCCTGAGTCTGTAAAGCAGATCTCCGTTCTGGACAGAACCAAGGAGCCCGGAGCTATGGGCGAGCCTCTGTATCTGGACGTTGTTGCTGCTCTGAAGGGCACTAAGTTTGATGCTGTTCCCGTATTCACCGGCCGTTACGGTCTTGGTTCCAAGGACACCACCCCTGCACAGATCGTTGCAGTATTCAACAACACCGAGAAGAAGGTATTCACCGTTGGTATCGTTGATGATGTAACCAACCTGTCTCTGGAGGTAGGCCCTGTGCTGAGCACCGCTCCCGAGACCACCATCAGCTGTAAGTTCTGGGGTCTGGGCGCAGACGGTACCGTAGGTGCTAACAAGAACTCCATCAAGATTATCGGTGATAACACTGATATGTATGCTCAGGCATACTTTGATTATGATTCCAAGAAGTCCGGTGGTGTGACCATTTCTCACCTGCGTTTCGGTAAGGATCCCATCAAGTCCACCTACCTGATTTCCAAGGCAAACTTTGTAGCTTGCCACAATCCTGCATACCTGAACAAGTACAACATGGTACAGGATCTGAAGGATGGCGGTACCTTCCTGCTGAACTGTCCTTGGGATATGGCTGGTCTTGAGGAGCATCTGCCCGGACAGGCTAAGCGTTATATCGCAGAGCACGGCATCAAGGTTTACACCATCGACGGTATTAAGATTGGTAAGGAGATCGGTCTGGGCGGCCGTATCAACACCATTCTGCAGTCCGCTTTCTTCAAACTTGCTAACATCATTCCTGAGGAGCGTGCAATCGAGCTCATGAAGGCAGCTGCTAAGGCTTCCTATGGTAAGAAGGGTGACGCAATCGTTCAGATGAACTACGACGCTATCGAGCGCGGTGCTAAGGACGTTGTTGAGATCCAGGTTCCCGAGAGCTGGAAGAACGCAGAGGATACCCACATTGGTGCTGTTCCTCCCGCAGGTGACAGCGCAGTTGAGAAGTTCGTTAAGAACATCCAGCAGCGTGTAAACGCACAGGAGGGTAACAAGCTTCCTGTATCCGCATTTGTTGATTATGTAGATGGTACCACTCCTTCCGGATCCGCAGCATTCGAGAAGCGTGGTGTTGCAGTAGATATTCCTGTATGGAATCCTGAGAACTGTATCCAGTGTAACTTCTGTGCATACGTTTGTCCTCATGCAACCATCCGTCCCGTAGCGATGACCGAGGAAGAGGCAAAGGCAGCACCTGCTTCTCAGAAGGTTATTCCTATGACCGGTATGCCCGGATACTACTTTGCAATGACCGTTGATGCTCTTGACTGTCTTGGTTGTGGATCTTGTGCAGTTGTTTGTCCCGGAAAGAAGGGCAACAAGGCTCTGACCATGGCTAACATGGAAGCAAACATCGACGTTCAGGAAGGTTTCGAGTACGGCCTGAAGCTTCCTAAGAAGCCCGAAGTTATTGCTAAGTTCAAAGAGAACACCGTTAAGGGTTCCCAGTTCAAGCAGCCTCTCCTTGAGTTCTCCGGAGCTTGTGCAGGTTGTGGTGAGACCCCTTACGCTAAGCTGATCACCCAGCTGTTTGGTGACAGAATGTACATTGCAAACGCAACCGGTTGCTCCTCTATCTGGGGTAACTCTTCACCTTCCACTCCTTACACCAAGAACGAGAAGGGTCAGGGTCCTGCATGGTCCAACTCCCTGTTCGAGGATGCAGCAGAGTTCGGTTACGGTATGAACCTGGCTCAGCAGGCTCTGAGAAACGGTCTGAAGAACAAGGTTGAGAAGCTGGTTGTTGAGTGCGACAGCGATGATGTAAAGGCAGCAGCTCAGGAGTGGCTTGATACCTACAGTGTTGGTGCACTGAACGGTACCGCTACCGATAAGCTGGTTGCAGCTCTGGAGGCTTGTGGCTGTGATAAGGCACAGGCTATCCTGAAGGATAAGGATTTCCTGGCTAAGAAGAGCCAGTGGATCTTCGGTGGTGACGGTTGGGCATACGACATCGGCTTCGGCGGTGTTGACCATGTTCTGGCTAGCGGCCACGATGTAAACATCATGGTATTCGATACCGAGGTTTACTCCAACACCGGTGGACAGGCTTCCAAGGCAACTCCTACCGGCGCTATCGCTCAGTTCGCAGCTGGCGGTAAAGAGACCAAGAAGAAGGATCTTGCAGCAATCGCTATGAGCTACGGCTATGTATATGTTGCACAGATCGCTATGGGCGCTGATTACAACCAGTGCGTAAAGGCAATCGCAGAGGCTGAGGCATATCCCGGACCTTCACTGATCATTGCTTACGCTCCTTGTATCAACCATGGTATCAAGGCTGGTATGGCTAAGGCACAGCTTGAGGAGAAGGCAGCAGTTGAGGCTGGTTACTGGCACAACTTCCGCTTCAATCCTGCACTGGCTAAGGAAGGCAAGCCTGCGTTCAGTCTGGACAGCAAGGCTCCTACCGGAGACTACCAGGCATTCCTTAACGGAGAGGTTCGTTACAACGCTCTGAAGCGTGCAAACGCTGAGCGCGCTGACAAGCTGTTCGCTATCTCCGAGCAGGATGCTAAGGCTAAGTACGCTCACCTGCAGAAGCTGGTTAAGCTGTACGGCGTAGAGGAGTAATTCTCAGATACACCAAAGCAAACAGTATTTAGATACTGAACCATAATGAATCCCCGGATTGCTAAGGCAATCCGGGGATTTTTGGGCTCTTTGTCAAGAGTTGGGGTAAAATATTACTGTGACACAAAGAAAAATACGGCGTAACCTTAATTGGTTACACCGTATCTATATACACCGGCTATTCTTAGCTGCCGATGGCTAAGAACAAGGATTTTTTAGAAATAGCGCTTTACGCCATCTTCAGATTCGATAACCGTTGAAGTCGCTTCATCAACGATATCAGCATCCTCAATTTCCGTATCTTCAGTTTCTGCAGCCAGAGCAGCCTCAGCGTCCCTCTGCTCAATTTCTTCGATGGTGGAGAATTGCTCCTCAGATGCGGTAGATTCGGTATCCTCCGGAATATAGCGCTTGAAGATCCGTTTGAAGATCAAACTGTTCACAAAGGTGATGATCGCCGGCAAAAACATAATCAAAAACGTGTAGTACAACGCTGCGACCACGATGACGGCATCGGCAATGACCATCAGTACAGTGTAGCCAAGATGTCTAAGGCTAAGCAGGAAGGAACTTTTGATGGCTTGTTTGAAGGTACAATAAAATTTGGACAAATAGGGGAAGAGGTAAAGCAGAGTGAGTACATACATCAGGGAAAGGCTGGCGAAGATGACGCCGGCTACATTGCCAAAGGTAGTATCCATCTGGCGATAAATCATAACATCAATAGCAAGGAAGAAACCGACACCTAAAAAGGTGAGCCACAGCTGGACGCCCTGTTTGAAATTCTGTTTAAAGGAATGAAAGTAATCCTTGATTACATAGGTCTCTTTACCGTCCAGAATTTTCAACGAAGTATAGTAGAAAGCGGTGGTAGCGGGACCGATGGTAAAAATCGGAATGCTGCAGATGGTCCAGATGAGACCAAGGATGATATAATCGGTGACATGACCGAGAAAAATCATAACTTTGTTGTCGGGATTGAAGAAGTTGCCCATGAAAAATCCTCCGTATATTTGTAATCGAGCGTAAACAATGGTTACATTATAATCCGAAATCCGGAGAATAGCAATAAAAATTCTGTGAAATTATTCGTTTCAGGTAGAAAAGAAAATACTTGATGAAAAGGGCAGGACAACGTATACTGTTAAAAAAGAACGGGGTGGAATATGAGTTATTTATTCTGGGGGACTGCAGCCGCTGTGTTTACCTTATTGATGATCCGGATCGGTTATTCGGAAGGTGTAGCTGGGTGTACATATGGGAATAAGGATGGGCGATGGATCGAAAAATGGGGCGGCTGGGCGATAATATTGATGTTAGGCGTGGCAGAGGGCTCTGTTCTGGCGTGGATAGGGAATGTCGTTTATGGACATGAACCACTATGTGTGTTAAAACAGCTGTTTGCCTATATCTGGTTGCTTCCTGTGGCTGAGATCGACAAAAAGACACGCCGTATTCCCAATCATTGGGTTTTGTATGGATTGATCGGAGGACTTCTTTTCCTGATGGCCGAAATATTTGCAGGGAGGACGGGCTGGCTTGGGATCAGATCGGGAGCGGTCGGCGCTACGCTTGGGGGAGGATTTTTTCTGGCGGCAGCCATGGTTTCCGGCGGAGGTATCGGCATGGGTGATGTCAAGATGTACGTGGTGTTGGGCTTGTTGATCGGAGGCGAGCGAGTATTTACCTTGATTTTGATCACCCTGATCCTGGCGTTGGTCCATGGGCTCTGTCTGATATTGTATAAAAAAGCAAGCCGAAAGACAATGATTCCGCTGGGGCCCTTTGCATGTGCGGCGATGATGATTTTTATGTTGATAAACAAGTAGAGGACATGGTCGATTAACGGAGAGAAAAGATAAACTTTAGGCTAGATTTCACTTGACAAGTAGGTGAAGTCTCTGCTATAATCTCCATAATTTATTACTTTAAAGCGATGACAGGGAAAAAGCATTTCGAGGGTAACCTTCAGAGAGCTGTCGGATGGTGCGAGACAGAGGTATCAGAGATGTATACTGGCCCTAGAGCTTCTGCGCTGAACCGTTCAGATCACGTTGATTTTGCCGGGATCGTGATACAGTAGGCACAGACGGATGACTCACCGTTATCACAGAGGAGCGATTCGCATCAGCCGATCGTGCAGAGTGGTCACAGTTGTGACAATGAGAGTGGTACCGCGGAACTGAATTTCAGGCCCGTCTCTCAGGGAAGTTAGAGGCTCCCTGAGAGGCGGGCCTTACCTATAATTTAGGAGGAGATGAACATGATGGATGTTAGTAAGTATCACGTTGGGTATTATAATCCCCCGGTTCATGAGTACCGTTGGGTGAAGAAGGATCATATTGAGAAGGCGCCGATCTGGTGCAGTGTGGATCTGCGTGACGGAAACCAGAGTTTGATCGTTCCCATGAGTTTGGAAGAAAAGTTGGAATTTTATCAGATGCTTCTTAAGGTTGGCTTCAAGGAGATCGAGGTGGGATTCCCGGCAGCCAGTGAGACTGAGTATACCTTCCTGCGCACCCTGATCGAGCAGGATATGATCCCGAAGGATGTGACCGTTCAGGTACTGACTCAGTGTCGTGATCACATTATCCGTAAGACCTTCGAGGCAGTGAAGGGCGCTCCCAGAGCAGTGATTCATTTTTACAATTCCGTCAGTGTGGCTCAGCGTGAGCAGGTATTTAAAAAGAGTAAAGAAGAGATCAAGCAGATCGCAGTGGAAGGTGCCAAGCTGGTGAAACAGTTGGCTGCTGAGTATGAGGGAGATTTCCTCTTTGAATACAGCCCTGAGAGCTTTACCGGTACTGAGCCGGAGTACGCTTTGGAAGTTTGCAATGCGGTTCTGGATGTGATGGAGCCAACTCCCGACAGACCCATGATCATCAATCTGCCGGTGACGGTGGCCATGAGTATGAGCCACATTTATGCAAATCAGATCGAGTACATGAGCGATAATCTGAAATATCGCGACAGCGTGATTTTGAGCATCCATCCCCACAATGACCGTGGCTGCGGTGTGGCGGACACTGAGCTTGCATTGCTGGCCGGAGCGGACAGAGTGGAGGGAACTCTCTTTGGAAATGGCGAAAGAACCGGCAATGTGGATGTGATCACCCTTGCAATGAATATGTACAGCCATGGAGTGGAGCCTGGACTCGATTTCTCCCATATGCCCGAGATCGTTGCTCTCTATGAACGTGTTACCAGAATGCATGTTTATGAGCGCAGTCCCTACGCAGGTGCACTGGTATTTGCAGCATTCTCCGGCAGCCATCAGGATGCCATCGCCAAGGGCATGAACTGGAGATCAGAAAAGCAGCTGCATGAGTGGACCGTTCCTTATATTCCTATTGATCCCAAGGACATTGGACGTACCTACGATGCAGATGTGATCCGTATCAACAGCCAGAGCGGAAAGGGTGGTATCGGCTATCTCCTCGAGCATAAGTTTGGCTATGATCTGCCGCCTAAGATGCGTGAGCATGTGGGCTATACCGTCAAGGGCGTATCTGACCACAACCATAAGGAACTGGATCACGACGAAGTATTGCAGGTATTTACCGATACTTACCTGAATAAGACGGCACCTGTCAATCTGATCGAGGCTCACTTTATTCAGAAAAAGGGTATTTTCGCCGTGGTGTCTTTGGATATCAATGGAGAGCATATTGAGGAGAGTGCAAAGGGTAACGGTCGTTTGGATGCAGTCAGCAATGCGATTCAAAAGGCCACCGGAACAAACTTCACGTTGGAAACTTACGCAGAGCACAGCCTGGAGATGGGAAGTACCAGCCGTGCAGTCAGCTATGTTGGTCTGAGGTGGGAAGACGGAAGCGCAAGCTGGGGTGCAGGAACCGATACCGATATTATCACAGCCGGCATCAAGGCACTGGTGAGTGCGGTAAACAACCGACCTGTAGCCGGATGACTTCGATGAATAAATGAGGAGGAATTAACCATGGGAATGACAATGACACAGAAGATTCTCGCAGCCCATGCAGGTCTTGCCGAGGTGAAAGCGGGACAGCTGATCAATGCGAAACTGGATCAGGTTTTGGGAAATGATATTACTACGCCGGTGGCCATCAATGAGTTTGAAAAAGCCGGTTTTACCGATGTGTTTGATAAGGAACGAATCAATATTGTTCTTGACCACTTTGTGCCCAACAAGGATATCAAATCCGCACAGCAGAGTAAGCAGTGCCGTGAGTTTGCCTGTAAACATTGTATCACCAATTTCTTTGACGTGGGAAAGATGGGGATCGAACATGCCCTCCTTCCTGAGCAAGGTATCGTGACCGCAGGTGATTGTATCATCGGAGCGGACAGTCACACCTGTACCTACGGTGCAGTGGGTGCATTCAGCACCGGTGTGGGCAGTACCGATATGGCTGCAGGTATGGCTACCGGTATGGCCTGGTTCAAGGTTCCCGCAGCCATCAAGTTTGTGCTGAAGGGGCAGTTGAAGCCCCATGTTTCCGGCAAAGATGTGATCTTACATATTATCGGAAAGATCGGTGTGGACGGCGCACTGTACAAGAGCATGGAGTTCACCGGACCGGGCGTTGCATCCCTGTCCATGGATGACCGTCTCTGCATCTGCAATATGGCCATCGAGGCCGGTGGAAAGAACGGTATTTTCCCTGTTGACGAGACTACCGTTGCGTATCTGACGGGACGCAGTCGTCGCCCTTGGACTGTGTACGAGGCCGACGAGGATGCGGAGTACGAGCAGACCATTGAGATTGATCTGTCCGAATTGGAAAGCACCGTGGCTTATCCTCATCTTCCCGAAAATGCTCATTTGGCGAAGGACAGCAACGATATTAAGATTGATCAGGTAGTCATCGGAAGCTGTACCAACGGTCGTTTAGAGGATATGGAGGCTGCTTACCAGATTTTGAAGGGCAGAAAAATTGCCGATGGTGTCCGCGGTATCATTATTCCCGGAACCATGGCTATCTATAAGGAGTGCATTATCCGTGGCTGGACGGAAGCCTTCATCGATGCAGGCTGTGTGGTTTCCACCCCCACCTGTGGCCCTTGTCTCGGCGGATATATGGGTATTCTGGCGGAAGGTGAGCGGTGTATCTCCACCACCAACCGTAACTTTGTGGGTCGTATGGGGCATGTGAAGAGCGAAGTATATCTGGCCAGCCCCGCAGTGGCAGCGGCTTCCGCGATCACCGGATATATTACTGATCCTACACAGATTTAAGTGAAGATAGAGAGCACTTTTGCAATCAGTTGAAACATAGCCTGATATGAATTAGGAGGAAAATAGTTGTCATGAATGCACAAGGAATTGTTTTTAAATATCCCGACAATGTGGACACCGATGTAATTATCCCTGCCCGTTATCTGAACAGTCAGGATGCCAAAGAGTTGGCTCAGCACTGTATGGAGGACATTGACACGGAGTTTGTGAAGAAGGTAAAGCCCGGTGATATTATGGTGGGCGGTTGGAATTTTGGCTGCGGTTCATCCCGCGAACACGCACCTCTGGTCATCAAGACCTGCGGTACCGGCTGTGTCATTGCAAAAAGCTTTGCCCGGATTTTTTACCGCAATGCCATCAATATCGGTCTGCCGATCTTAGAGTGTGAGGCAGCCAGCGATGCCATTGACGCAGGAGATGAGGTGGCAGTGAATTTTGACACCGGAGAGATCACCAATATCACGAAGAATGAGACATATCAGGCAGAGCCCTTCCCGCCCTTTATTCAGGATATGATTAAAAAGGGTGGACTGATGGCCAGTCTGAAGTAAAGGCGGCGCCTGCATCGTTGTACAGAATGATACAGCAGAAGATAGGAGAATGATATTATGGTAAAAAATATCGGTGTCATCCGCGGAGATTGCTCCAGCCCGGAGATCGTGGCTGAGGCACTGCGGGTGTTGGATAAGATCGCAGAGAAGTTTCAGCATACATTCAATTACACGGAGATCGATATGGGCGGTGCGGCCATCGATAAGTACGGCGATCCTTTGCCGCAAGCTGAGTTGGACAAATGTCTGGCCAGTGACAGCGTGTTGCTTGGAGCGGTAGGCGGTCCCAAGTGGGAAGGGATGCCCGGCCCCAAGCGTCCGGAGAAAGGGCTTTTGCGCCTGCGCGCAGGCATGGGACTGTACTCCAACAATCGTCCGGCAACGCTTTGGCCTCAGCTGGCAGATGCCAGCCCCTTAAAACCCTCTATTGTGGCAAAGGGAATTGATTTTATTGTGGTTCGCGAATTGACCGGCGGTGTGTATTTTGGTGAGCATAAGACGGAAGTGATCGATGGCGAGAAGGTCGCTACGGATATTATGCCCTATTCCGAGCATGAAATTGAGCGGATCGGAAGAATCGGCTTTGAGACAGCCATGAAGAGACGAAAGAAGCTGTGTTGTGTGGATAAAGCCAATGTGCTGGATACCAGCCGTCTCTGGAGAGAAGTGATGCATCGGCTGCAGAAGGAATTCCCTGAGGTGGAGTACAGCGAGATGTTCGTGGATAACTGTGCCATGCAGATCTGCAAGGATCCCAGCCAATTTGATGTGATCGTCACGGAAAACATGTTTGGTGACATTATCTCTGACGAAGCCAGCATGATCACCGGAAGCATCGGTATGATCCCTTCTTCCTCCCTGGGTGACGGAACCAGAGGACTTTACGAGCCTATCCATGGTTCGGCGCCGGATATTGCCGGTCAGGATAAGGTAAATCCCATCGCTTGTATCTTGTCTGCAGCCATGATGCTGCGCTACAGCTTTGATATGGCAGTGGAGGCTGACTGTATCGAGGCGGCGGTTAATGCTGTTTTGGACAAGGGCATTCGCACTGCGGATATGATGAGCGAGGGATGCAAGCTGGTTGGCTGTAAAGCCATGGGTGATGCAATTCTGGCAGAAATGTAAGCATCTGAACAGAGAGGTTGTCTGATTGCAAGAGAGGACACTTTTTTACAAAACTCAGGACCTCCCGATTTTAACCTCATTGTGATATGATGAAGTTAAAATGGGTGGATCCTGAGTTTTTCCGTGGAGGGATTTTGCCATGGGAAGGAAGACCGGGTACAGAATGGAGGATATCATGCTTTATCCTAAAAATCAGAGTAGAAAACTGGATCGGGAGTTGTTTAAACATCCTACCTCGGAATATCGCGGAACCCCTTTCTGGGCGTGGAACTGTAAATTGGAAAAAGAGGAGCTGCTGGAGCAGATCGATCATTTTGAGAAGATGGGGATGGGCGGTTTCCATATGCACGTCCGCACCGGTATGGCCAGTCCCTATCTGGATGAGGAGTTTATGGGATATATTCGGCTCTGCATTGAGCGGGCCAAAGAAAAGGGGATGCTGGCATGGCTTTATGATGAGGATCGCTGGCCCTCCGGCTCTGCCGGTGGTATGGTTACCGAGGATCCCCGGTATGTCATGAGAAATCTGTTGTTTACGACGGTTCCCTATAGTGATGAGTTTGTGGGGCCCTCCGGCAATGAGAGCGGAAGAGGAGGCGCCAGAGAAGAAAATGGTCAACTGGTTGCCGTCTATGATGTGGTTTTGGATGAGGATGGAACACTGACGGAGTACCGCAGGATCGGTGAGGATGAGCAGGCCAAGGGACGGAAGTGGTACGCCTATGACGAGGCAGCAGTGGCTTCCCCCTGGTTCAATGACCGGCCTTATGTGGATACCTTAAATAAGAAAGCCATTGAAAAGTTTGCGGAGATTACCCACGAAAAATATTATGCGGAGTTTGGCGAGGAATTCGGAAAGACGGTTCCGGCCATTTTTACCGATGAGCCCCAGTTTGCTCAGCGTAGAACTTTGGCTTTCGCCCATGAGGTGAAAGATCTGTTCCTGCCATGGACAGGAGAACTGCCGGAGCTGTTTCAGAAGGAATACGGTTTTGATCTTTTGGAGCACTTCCCGGAGGTGATCTGGGAACTTCCCAATGGAAAAGCATCTTATGTGCGATACAGATTTATGGATTTCGTCACGGAATTATTTGTCAGGGCTTTTTGCGATACCCTTGGTGACTGGTGCGATGATCACGGATTGATGTTGGCCGGTCATCTGATGGGTGAGGATACTTTGACCAAGCAGACCAGATGTGTGGGTGAAGCCATGAGAGGATATCGGGCGTTCAAAAAGATGCCGGGTATGGATCTGCTGGTCAATCGTCATGAGTACAGCACGGCAAAGCAGTGTTCCAGCGTGATGCATCAGCAGGGCGGCGAGGCCATGTTGTCTGAACTTTACGGCGTCACCGGCTGGGACTATGATTTCCGAGGACATAAACTGCAGGGCGACTGGCAGGCTGCCATGGGTGTCACCGTGCGAGTACCTCATCTGACCTGGATGAGTATGAAAGGCGGTGCAAAGCGGGATTATCCTGCATGCATCGGATATCAGAGTCCCTGGTGGGAAAAATATAACTTTATGGAGACGCACTTTGCCCGGCTGAACACGGCGCTGACCAGAGGAAAGCCCGAGGTGAAGGTTGCGGTGATCCATCCCATCGAGAGCTATTGGCTGGCCTGGGGTCCGACCGATCAGACAGCGGCGGTCAGAGAGCAGTTGGAGCAAAATTTTGAACTGATCATCGAGACGCTGCTGTTCGGATTGATTGATTTTGATTTTGTCAGCGAATCGTTGCTGCCGGAGCTTTGCCCGTTGGGAAGCACACCGTTCAAAGTAGGACAGATGGAGTATGATACGGTGATCGTTCCAGGTTGTCATACCTTGAGAAACACCACGCTGGAGAGACTGGAGGCTTTCAGAGAGGCCGGAGGAGATCTGATTTTTCTGGGTGATTGTCCCACTTATGCCGATGCGATGGAGTCGGAACGTCCGAAGCATCTGTTTGAGAAAAGCCGCGTGGTTGTTTTTTCTTCGGCGGATATTCTGCAGGCGCTGGAATCCCGTCGCTTCTTAGACATCAATTTGACTGAGATTACCGAGGTCAAACCGGACGGAAGGATAGTAGAGACAGGCGGTGTGGGATCAAGGACCAACGATATGCTGTATCAGCTCAGACAGGACAATGACTGCAAATGGCTGTTTATCTGTCAGGGAAAGGATCCTGTAACACCGGATGTTGATCCGGAAAAAGCGGTTCGCATTTCCTTAAACGGTTATTATCGGCTGGAAGAGTACGACACCATGAGCGGTGAGATCCGCATTGTTCCCGCTGTGTATGAGAATGGTAAGACGGTCTTTACCCGGAGATGGTACATGCACGACAGCCTGCTTCTTCGACTGGAGGAGGGACAGGAGTGTGGAAACCTGTCGGTTCAGACCCGGCTGACCGGAGGCAAGACTGTGTTTGGAAAGGTCCCGGTGACCTTGGATGAACCCAATGTCCTGGTTCTGGACATGGGTGAATACGCCTTTGATGATGGAGAATGGCAGGAGACAGAGGAGTTCTTACGGATAGACAATCTTGGGCGAAAGGCGTTGGGTGTACAGCTGAGAAAGAAATTTGTCACTCAGCCCTATAAGATCAAACCGGAAATTCCTACCCATGAGATCCATCTGCGGATGAAGTTTGATTCGGAGATCGATTATGCGGGTGCAAAACTGGCCTTGGAGGAGCCGTTGACGGCGAAGATTACCTTCAATGGCAATCAGATCGACCACACACCGGATGGCTGGTATGTGGATAAATGTATCGAGACCGTGCCATTGACACCGATCCATGTGGGAGAGAATGTTCTGGAAGTGACCGTACCCTTGGGGACGCGGACCAATCTGGAATGGTTTTATCTGTTGGGCGATTTCGGCGTTCGGGTGGATGGCTGTGTCAAGACCATCACAAAGAAAGTGGAAAAATTGGCTTTCGGAAATGTGGTATCTCAGGGACTGCCCTTCTACACCGGAAATATTACCTATGCGTTCCCGGTTAAGGTGGCAGAGGACGGAAGGCTGGCTGTGCGGGCAGAGCAGTACCGCGGTGCACTGATCGAAGTTTTCTTAGACGGAAAGACGGTGGGAAATATTATTTTTTCACCCTATACCATCCAACTGGATGGCATCGAACCCGGAGATCACACATTGGGATTGAAACTGTACGGAACCAGACAGAACGGGTTTGGACAGCTTCATCACACCCATGGGCTGTACTTCTACCAGAGTCCCGATTCATGGTACTCCACCGATGCACTGTGGACGTATGAGTATCAGTTAAAGCCGGTGGGTATCCTGAAGAGCCCTGAGATAATGATTAAGTGATTTTCTGATAATGGATCAGCGTTTGAGAAAGGAGAAAAGGCATGATCAACAACAGAACCACCATAGATCCGGTGAAATTGCAATCAGTAACAGGAGTAGTATATCAACCGATGGGAGACTGGAACTTTTCTCATCATGCCTCTATTGCTTTTTTTAAGGGCAAGTTTTGGGCTGTTTGGTCCAATGGCATGAAAAATGAGGACGACCTTGGACAGCGCGTTCTCATTGCCGAGTCTCCTGACGGAGAACATTGGGAGAAGGTACGTCCCGCAGTGACGCCGGAGATCCTTAAGGACAAAGAAAAAATCCTGACAGCCGCAGGATTTTATGTGGATGGGGATATTCTCAACATGTATTTTGGATATTATATCATCGATGGGTATGACCCGGATAATTACAAGAGAATACCCCATAAGGAGACCGGTTTGGGTATGATCAGCACCACAGACGGAGAAAACTGGAGTGAGCCCAGACTGCTGGGGGTTCCCATCGTACCCAATCACGGCCCGGAGAAAACCGCTTCGGGAAGATTGATCATTTCGGGAAATATGATGTTTCCTTACACAGACAATCCCAATGGAGTGGACGGCTATCGGATAACCGGAATTTATGGAGAGGCTTTCGGGGAAAATCCGCCTTATGACGATGAGTTTGGACACAAATATGTTACCAAATTTCACGGCTGGCTTCCCGAAAGAAAATCGATCTGTGAAGGATCATTCTTCCAGACCGATGATGGTGTACTGCATATGATGCTCCGCAGCAATGCGGATGTGCTGTGGCACAGCGAAAGCAAAGACGACGGAGCCACCTGGACGGAGCCTAAGCCCACCGAGTACTCCGACGGCGGCAGCAAATTCCACTGTGGCCGACTACCGGACGGAAGATTTTACTGTGTGAGCAATCCGGTACCGGGCAGTGGCAGACTTCCCTTAAGCATCTGTCTCTCTGAGGATGGGGAAAACTTTGATCAACAGTATATTATCCGGGATGAACCCTATAAACAGAGATTTAGCGGACTGCACAAGAACGGTAACTACGGTTATCCTCACACATTGATCCATGATGGATATATGTATGTGATTTACTCCAAAGGTAAGGAGATGGTTGAGGTTACCAAGTTTGCCCTCGATCAGCTGTGATCAGAGGATCATCAGGACACCGCTGATGATCATTCCGATATAGATGATCTTTTTCAGCTTTTCGCCGTCCAGCTTGTCAAAGGCCCATGAACCGATCCGGTTTCCGCTGAGGCAGCCGATCATGCCCACGGCCACGCTGATGAGGGTTTCCCGGGTAATGATCCCATTTAGGATGCGGACACCGGTGGAGTAGACATTGGTCATGGCGAAATAAGCCTGAATGGTGGCGAAATAAACCAGCTTGTCATTGGTGGCATGGAGCAGGAAAAGAACCGTAGGCGGTCCGCCGGTGGAGAATAGTCCACCCAAAGTGCCGCCCAGCGCACCTGCAATAAAGCTATTGACTGCTGTGGGACGGATGTGAATGCGAGTGCTGAAAAACAGGAAATATATGCTTAGACCGATCAGCACGATGCCCAACAGAGGCTTCATCACCGCTTCCGGTGCATACTTGGAAAAGGAGATGGCGATGGGAATGGTGATCAATGCGGCACAGAGCATGGGAACGACCAGCCTGATCTGAAGGTGCTTTCGTTGGCGGATGGCATTGTACAGGGATATAATGCCCGACAGTATACTGGAAACAGCAGCCGCAGCCGGTGAGGAGGCCAACAGATAGGGGAAGAACAGCATTACAAAGATGCCAAATCCAAAGCCGCTTACCCGCTGGACAAAGCTGCCGCCGAGGCAGACAAGAACGATCAATAAATAGGGGAGTAGTTCTTCCATAAAATACCTCCTGAGCTCGATAGCTTAACTATATCGGGTCAGGAGGTATTTGTCAATGGAGAGAAAATAGACTACTTGACACTTACCCCCAAAAGGGAGTATCCTAGAAATGAAAAGAAAAACGAGTAAAATAGTGTTTTTTGTGTTTGGAGGTCTTTCTATATGATTCAATATACAGTCACCGGTATGAGCTGTGCGGCCTGCAGTGCCCGCGTGGAGAAGGCGGTGTCCAAGGTTCCCGGTGTCACATCCTGTTCCGTCAGCCTCTTGACCAACTCCATGGGCGTGGAGGGAGATGCGTCTGCGGCAGATGTCATTCTTGCGGTGGAGGGAGCAGGTTATGGTGCAGCAGTCAAAGGAGCAGATACGCAGACAAAGACAGCCGGTAAATCAGGTGATTCTGCCGAGGAGGCGTTGAGAGATCACGAGACACCCATATTGAGGCGGAGACTGCTTTCATCTCTGGGGTTTTTGGTCATATTGATGTATATTTCCATGGGACATATGATGTGGGGATGGCCGTTGCCGGCCGTTCTTGGACAAAATCATGTGGCCATGGGACTGGCTCAGCTGCTTCTTACCGGCATCATTATGGTGATCAATCAGAAGTTTTTCATCAGCGGATTGAAAAGCCTGTGGCACAAGGCGCCCAATATGGATACACTGGTAGCCTTAGGCTCCGGTGCAGCGTTTGTGTACAGCACTTATGCACTCTTTGCCATGACCGATGCGCTGAATCGGGGAGATATGGCCGGAGTCATGGACTATATGCATGAATTTTATTTTGAGTCGGCAGCCATGATCCTAACTCTGATCACCGTCGGCAAAATGCTGGAGGCCCGGTCAAAGGGAAAAACCACCGATGCACTGAAGGGGCTTATGAAGCTTGCGCCTAAGACTGCCACCCTCGTGCGGGATGGTGTTGAGGTGGAGGTTTCTGTTGATCAGGTGCAAAAGGGTGATCTTTTTGTGGTTCGTCCGGGACAGAATATTCCCGTGGATGGTGTGGTGATCGAGGGTCATAGTGCGGTCAATGAGTCGGCACTGACCGGAGAGAGCATTCCGGTGGATAAAGCAGAGGGCGATCAAGTGTCAGCGGCCACGCTCAATCAGTCCGGATTTCTTAAATGTGAAGCTACCCGCGTGGGTGAGGACACTACCCTTTCCCGGATCATTCAGATGGTCAGCGACGCGGCAGCGACCAAGGCCCCCATTGCCAAGGTGGCAGATAAGGTGTCCGGTGTGTTTGTTCCTACGGTGATCACCATTGCAGTGATTACTGCGTTGGTGTGGCTTTTCGCGGGGGAGAGTATCGGCTTTGCATTGGCCCGCGGGATCTCGGTGCTGGTGATCAGCTGTCCCTGTGCGCTGGGGCTGGCCACGCCTGTAGCGATTATGGTCGGAAACGGCGTGGGAGCGAAGAATGGCATTCTGTTTAAGACAGCGGTCTCTTTGGAGGAGACAGGAAAAGTAGATATCGTAGTGCTGGATAAGACCGGAACCATCACCGGCGGAGAGCCGAAGGTGACGGATGTTTTGGTGGCGGAAGGTGTCAGTGAGGCAGAACTGATGAACTATGCAGCATCTCTGGAACAGCGCAGTGAGCATCCCTTGGCCAAGGCGGTTATGGAATATGCGGCTGAGCAAAATGTGCAGCTTTCTGAGATCACTGACTTTGAGGCATTGCCCGGCAACGGTCTGAAGGCGGTAATGAACGATCAGGGAGGAGACCATCATCAACTGATCGGCGGCAGCGGAAAATTTATTGGAAGTAAGATAAAGCTTTCCAGGGAGATGAGCGAAAAGGCTAAGGCCTTTTCCGAGGAGGGTAAGACGCCGCTGTTCTTTGCTGCAGATGGTAAAATTCTCGGT